>NZ_JBPQTQ010000201.1:0-6853 GCF_051386415.1 Streptomyces sp. URMC 129 | reverse complement strand
CCCCCCCCCCCCCCCCCCCCCCCCCCCCCCCCCCCGCCGAGCTGGGCCGCGAGAGCTCCCGCCACATCGGCCGTCTCGTCCCGCACGACGGGTACATGCTCGCCGGGCTCGACCCCGTCACGGGCGCGGGGTGCCTCTTCAGCGGCGAGAACACGTACAGCCTCGGCGCCCTGGACGACATCGTGGCCGACGAGCCGGTGGACGCGGACGTCCGCCCCTACGCGGCGCTCCGGCGGAGCCCGGCCCCGGTCGGGGTGCTCGGCTCGGGCGGCCCGGAGGACCGGCACAGCGCGGTCCTGCACGACGTGATGGCCCGGGAGGGCTTCGGCGGCCAGATGCGGCTGGTGCTGGTCTCGGGCGGGGTGCTGTGGGGAACCCTCACCCTGGTGCGGGAGCGGGGACGCCCGCACTTCTCGGCCGCCGAGGTCGCGCGCGCCCAGCAGCTCGTGGCACCGATGACCATGGCGCTCAAGCGGTTCGTGCGGCGGACGGCGCCGCGTCCCGTGCGGTCCCCGCGCCCGCCGGGCGTGCTCGTCATCGGGGACACCAGCACGATCAGGACGGCCACCGCCACCGCCGGGTCCTGGCTGGGCATCCCGCCCGGCCCCGGACTCCCCGACGACCCGGTGGCGCTGGCCCTGCTGTGGCACATCACCTTCATGACCCGGCGCCTCGGGGAGCCGGTGCTGAACCGCGTTCCCACGGCCGACGGCTGGGTGGAGATGCACGCCCAGCCGGTGTGCGGACCCCGGTCCGGGGAGGTCGCGATCACGCTCCAGCCCACCTCGGCGCGGACCCTGCTGCCCGCGGTCGCCGCCTGGTACGGCGTCACGCCCGCGGAGGTCGCCGTGATTCAGGAGGCGCTCCAGGGCCTGCCCGCCAAGCTGATCGCCCGGCGCCTGGGCGTGTCGCCGCACACCGTGAACGACCACCTGAAGGCGGTCTACCGCAAGCTGGGGGTCGGAAGCCGCGAGGAGCTGATCGCCTCCCTGTCCACCTGACGGGCGGCCCCGCCGCACGACGCGCGCGTCGCCGTCATGCCGCCCCCGGGCGGCTGCGGCACCAGGCGGCGAGCCACGCGCCCTCCACGAGCGCGTCGACCAGGTAGGTGGGGCGCAGCCGCCCGACCGGCACGTAGCGGAGGTCGACGGCCAGCAGGGTGGCCGTCGTGCCGTATCCCAGCAGGCGGGCGGCGGACAGGCCCTCGCCGGTCGAGGCCGCCCTGACCTGGGCCGCGCCGCAGGTCATCAGCAGACCGGCGACGGTCGTCACCAGCCAGTCGTCCCGCTTCGGGCCGAAGAACGCCTCGAAGCTGCGCCGGTGGGCCACGGACCAGCCACCGGTCACCAGGTTGAACAGCCCGTGCCAGCGGGCCAGCACGACGGGTGAGGCGGACACGGCGTCTCGGACTCGGCGCCTCGTCAGCGGCCGGATCCCATGGCCTTGCGCACCGCGTCCCGGGTGCGGTCGACCACGGCCGCGAGCGGGCCGAGCGTGACGTTCTTCGCGGCGGACTCCACGCCCGGGTGCGGGTGCGTCGGGGCCGTGGCCTCGGCTGCCTTGACGGCCTTGGCCATGGTGGTGAGCCGCTTGGCGTCGGTGTGCTCCCGCAGCGCCGGGAACTCGTGCCGCTCCTCCGCCTCCGCGTGCTGGATCACCGCCTCGCGCAGGGTCGTGAACAGGGGCATGAACTCCGGGTCGTCGGTGTCCATGCCGTCCAGCCGGCGCAGGATTTCCTTGGCCTCCCGTTCCTCCTCCAGGCGTGCGGCCACCACGGCGTCCGCGCCCTCGGCGGCCCGCCGGGCGGCGGGGTGGACGACCTCCTCCTCGGCGGTCTCGTGCACGGCCAGCAGGCGCACCAGGCTGCGGAACGCCTCGCGCCGCTCGTCCCCGCCGGAGGTCGCGACCTGCCGGAAGAGGTACCGGATCTCCTCGTGCTGACGCATCAGCAGGGCGACGACGTCCTCGTCGCCACCGGCCCCCTGCCGCGGCTGCGGCTGCGGCTGTGCTGTCATGTCGCGCTCCTTCCCGTTCCGGTGCGCGTTCCCGTTTCTCGTTCTCGGTTCCGTACTGGCGGATCCGTCTTCACATCAGCACAGATCCGGCGGCGCGGCATGTCGGGAAGGCCGCATGCCGGAAGGTTGCGAGGGGCGAATCGGGGGGTGGACGATGAACGGTATGGAGTTGGGGGATCACATCGCCGCGGTGCGGGCGGGGACGGGCGATCCGGCGGCGATGGTCGGGGAGTTGCGGCGGACGGCGGTGCTGGTGCCGCTGACGGACGGCCGTTTCATGTCGGGCGTGTCGAACGGGATCCGGTGGCTGTTCGCCTTCACGGACGAGGCGGCGCTCGCGCGGTTCGCGGTGGCCCGCGGGGCCGCGCCGGGTGAGGAGTGGGAGTACGCGGCGGTGCTGGGGGCGCGGCTGCTGGACGTGGTGGCGCCGTCGGTGGGCGGCCCGGTGGGGGTGGCGGTGGACGTCGCGGACGAGGACGGCTCGATGCTGTTCCCGCCGGTGAAGGGGATCGTGCCGGACGCGGTGGCGGTGGACACCGGCGGGGGCGAGGGCGGGGAGGCCGGACGGTGAGCGAGAACGGGGACCTGGTCGTCGGCCAGGAGTCGGTGGACCTGATCACGCGGGGGCTGCGGGCGGCGATCGACGAGCTGGCGGTGGTGGGGAACGAGACCGGCGCGCTCATGGGCAGCGGCTTCGACGACCTGTCGCTGACGGCAATGGAGGCCGGGGGCAGCGGACTGGCGGACGCGTTCGAGGGGTTCTGCGAGCAGTGGGAGTGGGGTGTGCGGGGGCTGGTGCAGAACGCGAACGACATCGCGAACCGGCTGGGCCTGGCGGCGGGGATGTTCTGGGAGGAGGAGCAGTACTGGGCGGACACCTTCGCGGTGACGCTGAACGCCGTCTCCCCGACCGGGAATCCGCACGCGACGGAGGAGGAGATCGCCCAGCAGGGCATCCGGGACATCCTGACGCCGGACGCGCCGGACTACAGCGGCGAGTCCTTCCGGCAGGCCGGGGAGGACATCACCCGGACCTGGCAGGACACCGGGCGGAGCCTGATGACGGACGGGGTGGGCGGGATGCGGACCGATCTGGTCGAGGGCACGCTCGGGGTGGATCTGACGCCCGGTGACGAGAGCCGGGAAGGGCGGTAACGGCCGGTGGGGCTGGGGGATTTCGTCCCGGATGTGGTCGAGGACGCGGTCGAGGAGGGGGTCGAGGCCGTCGGTGAGGCGGTCGACGCCACCAGTGACTGGACGGCGGACCGGCTGGAGGACGTCGGGCTGGAGAGCGCGGCGGGCTGGGTGCGGGAGACCGGCGACTCGGTGGCGAACCGGATGGGCGCGGCGCCGGACGAGTTGCAACTGGACCAGACCGAGGATCCGGCGAAGCTGATCCACGGCAGTGTGGGCAAGCTGCGGTCCACGGCGGAGCATCTGCTGGACTTCCGGGCGGCGTTCACGGATGTGGGCAACGGGCTGCGGGGGGTGGACGCGGAGGCGTTCGAGGGCGAGACGGCGGACGCGTTCCGCGGCCGGGTGTCGGTGGAACCGGAGAAGTGGTTCACGGCGGCCGACGCGTGCGAGCGGGCCGCCACGGCGCTGAACGACTTCGCCGGAGTGGTGGAGTGGGCGCAGGGGCAGGCGCGGCTGGCGATCGACCGGTACCGGGAGGCGCGGACGGCCTCGGAGGAGGCGCGGACGGCGCACAACGAGCAGGTGGAGGCGTACAACGCGGCGGTCGACACCTACAACGCCACGCCGCCGGACCAGCGTGGGTCGGTGGTGGTGCCGCCGTGTCCGGCGGAGTTCCGGGATCCGGGCGTGGCCATGGTGGAGGAGGCCGCCGAGATCCTGGCCGAGGCGCGCCGCCAGCGCAACGAGGCGCAGGAGCGGGCGGTGGCGGCCGTGGCGGCGGCACGGGACATGGCGCCGCCAAAGCCGTCGTACAGCGAGCAGCTGGGTGACGCGTATCTGGGGGTGCAGCTCAACTCCTCACATTTGATGGGCGGGTTGGTGCGGGGTACGGCGGGGCTGCTGAACGTCGCGCGCGGGGTGAACCCGCTGGATCCGTACAACCTGACGCACCCGGCGGAGTATCTGACCCAACTGAACAGCACGGCCGCGGGTCTGGTGCGGATGGGCAACGACCCGGTGGGCACGGCCGGGACGATGTGGGACTCGTTCGCGCGGGATCCGGCCGAGGGCACTGGGCGGCTGATACCCGAGCTGCTGGGCACCAAGGGCGCGGGCGCGGCCCGCGCGGGTGCGAACGCCGCCCGGCGCGCGGCGGACGCGCCGTCGCCGGGGCGGACGCAGGTCCGCGAGGATGGGCCGGACGCTCCCCGGAACACGCCCGAAGGGCAGGTGACGCGGGGGCCGACGGACCCGGTGAACCTGGCGACGGGCCGGATGTTCCTGCCGCAGACGGACGTGGTCCTGCCGGGTGTGCTGCCGCTGGTGTTCCGCCGCCACGTGGAGTCCGGTTACCGGGCGGGACGGTGGTTCGGCCCGTCCTGGGCCAGCACGGTCGACCAGCGGCTCGACGTGGACGCCGAGGGCGTGGTGTTCCTCTCCGAGGAGGGGCTGGTGCTGGCGTATCCGCACCCGGCCCCCGGGGTGCCGACCCTGCCCGCCTCTGGTCCGCGCTGGCCGCTGGAGAGCACCCCCGGCGGCGACTACGTGCTCACCGACCCTGAGTCGGGCCGCACCTGGCACTTCGCCGGACCCGGCGGCGACGGCGAGGCGCCACTGCTGGAGATCGCCGACCGCGCCGGGCACCGCATCACGTTCGAGTACGACGAACACGGCACGCCCCTGGGCCTGGTGCACTCCGGCGGCTACCACCTGGAGTTCACCTGCGAGAACGGCCGGATCACCGCGCTCCGTCTGGCCGGTGTGGACGGGGAGCAGCCGCTGGTCCGGTACGGGTACACGGGCGGCGATCTGACGGAGGTGGTCAACTCCTCCGGGCTGCCCCTGCGGTTCGCGTACGACGACGAGCACCGCGTCGTCGCCTGGACCGACCGCAACGGCCGCCGCTACGACTACGCCTACGACAGCCGGGACCGGTGCGTCGCCGAGGGTGGCACCGAGGGCCACCTGGCCATGCGGATCTCCTACGGCGAGCCCGACCCGGCCACCGGGCTGCGGACCACGACCGTCACCACCTCGCAGGGCCACACCAGCCGCTACGTGATCGATCCGGCCTGCCGCGTCGTCGCGGTCACCGACCCCAACGGCCACACCACCCGCTTCACCTACGACACCCACGGCAACCGGCTGACCCGTACCGACGCCCTGGGCCACACCACCGTCTTCTCTCACGACGAGGCGGGCCGACTGGTGGGCGTCGTCCTGCCGGACGGCACGGAAACAAGCGCCGTCTACAACGAGTTGGGCCTGCCGGTCACGGTCACCGGCCCGGACGGCGCGGTCTGGCGTTACACGTACGACGAGCGCGGCAACCGCACCGCCGTCACCGACCCGGCCGGGCACACCACCCGCTACGCCTACGACACCGCCAGCCATCTCGCGTCGGTCACCGATGCTCCCCCAGACTCCGTCCGGGGGGACTCCCAGGGTGCCGTCACGCGGGTGCGGTGCGACGCGGCGGGCCTGCCGCTGGAGATCACCGACCCCCTGGGCGGCGTGACCCGCTACGAGCGGGACGCGTTCGGCCGCCCCATCGCACTCACCGACCCGCTCGGCGGAACCACCCGCCTGGAGTGGACACCGGAAGGGCACCTGACCCGCCGCGTGGACGCAGGCGGCGCCGAGCAGTCCTGGAGTTACGACGGCGAGGGCAACTGCGTCCGCCACACCGACGCAGGCGGCGGCGTCACCACGTTCGAGTACACCCACTTCGATCTCCTGGCCGCCCGCACCGACCCGGACGGCGCCCGCTACACGTTCGCCCACGACACCCAGCTCAGGCTGACCGGGGTCACCAACCCCCAGGGCCTGACCTGGAGTTACACCTACGACCCGGCGGGCCGCCTGGTGGCGGAAACGGACTTCGACGGCCGCACCCTGCGCTACGCCCACGACGCGACCGGCCACCTGATCTCCCGCACCAACCCCCTCGGCGAGACGGTCACCCTCGAACGCGACCTGCTCGGCCGGGTGATCCGCAAGGACGCCGCCGGACAGGTCACCACCTACACCTACGACCCGGCCGGACGCCTCGCCTCAGCGGCAGGCCCCGACGCCGAGACCGTCATCCGCCGAGACCGCCTCGGCCGCGTCAAGACCGAGATGATCAACGGCCGGGTCCTGACCCACGCCTATGACCCGCTCGGCCGCGTTCTGCGCCGCACCACGCCCAGCGGCGCGGTCTCGACCTTCGCCTACGACCCGGCCGGGCGCCGCACCGCCCTGACCGCGTCCGGCCGCACTCTGGCCTTCGACCGCGACGCGACCGGCCGCGAAACCACCCGCCGTATCGGCAGCTCCCTCCTGCTGTCCCAGACCTGGGACGAGGCCGGCCGCCTGACCGCCCAGACCCTGACCAACGCCACCGGCCCGCTGCACCACCGCCTCTACCGCTACCGGGCCGACGGCCACCTCACCGGCCTGGACGACCGCACCTTCGACCTGGACCCGATGGGCCGGGTCACCGCCGTCCACGCCGAGAGCTGGAGCGAGACATACGCCTACGACGCGGCCGGGAACCAGACCTCGGCCTCCTGGCCGACGACCCACCCCGGCCACGAGGCCACCGGCCCCCGCACCTACACCGGCACCCGCCTCACCCGCGCCGGCCGCATGCGCTACGAGTACGACGAGGCTGGCCGCGTCGTCCTGCGCCAGAAGACCCGCCTGTCGAAGAAGCCCGA
>NZ_JBPQTQ010000200.1:0-6933 GCF_051386415.1 Streptomyces sp. URMC 129 | reverse complement strand
GCCCCCGCCCCCGCCCGGTGTCCCACGACGGCTCGCGCCACGGCGGGACCTAGCCTTCGCGGCCGTGCCGTCCGCGGCCGTCACCCCCGACCGGGCCACCCGTCCGCGCGCACGGGAAGCCCGCGCCATCGCCGCGGGGATCTCCGGCGCGGGCCGACCCCGGCCGGACCGAAGCCGGGCGTCAGGGCGGCGCGCCGTGCTCCTACCGAGAACCGGCCTCGTCCGGGAAGACGAGCCGAGCCCCGAGGCCGACGATTCCGAGCGCCGCCGACCCGAGCGCGATCCGCACCACGTCCATGGCGCCGTCCCAGTCGTCCGGCGCGGCGAAGACCAGCCATGCGGCGAACCCGATCCCGGCCAGCACGACCAGTATCCCGATGACCTGACGCAGAGGATGAGTCATGGACGCATTCTCTTACCAGCCGCTCACCGGCCGGGAGAGCGGGGGATCGTCCGGCACGGCGTCGCGTCCTGCCCGATGGGGGCGGAGCGGGCGCCGACGCCCGGGAGAACGCGGAGGGCCCGCTTCCACCGAGCCGCCGGTCCGGCGGGCGCGTGCGGCCATGGCGGTGCGCGCCCCCACCGGCGACGGCCGTCCCACCTCCCTGCCCGGCGACCACCACCTGCCCACGGACACCCCGCCGCGCCGGGGTGGGCTCAGGGCGGGGTGGGCTCCGGCGGGATGCAGGCGGCGACCTTGGCCAGGAAGTCGGGGCAGCGGCGGTAGTCCTCGGCCTCGCACTCCAGCGCGTGCGTCACGATCGCCAGCGACGCCTCGGCCGCCGCGATCCGTTCCCGGAGGCGGGTCCGGTGCTCCTCCAGCAGGGCGCGGCGTTCGTCGCGGGCGACCTCGCCGGCCAGCAGCCGGAGCTGTTCCAGCGTGAGGCCGCTCTCCTTGCCCAGCAGGATCATCGCGACGTCCGCCAGCTGCCGGGGGCCGTAGCGGCGGCGCCCGCTGACCCGGCGGGCCGGGGTCAGCAGCCCGACCGCCTCCCAGTGCCGCAGCACGTGGGTGGCCAGGCCGAAGCGGGCGGCCAGCTCCCCGATGGTCATCTCGTGCCGGTCCCCGGCTGCGGTCTGCGGCGTCATGCCGCCCATTGAGGTGGACCGGCGGGTCACCGTCAAGCCGCGGTCCACCCCCGCAGGCAGGTGTAGAGGGGGAGGACGGTGAAGCGCCGCCGCACCGGCTCGCGCACCGCGCGGCCGTGCGCGAACGCCGGCTGGGCGCGCAGCGCGTCCAGCGCCCGGCCGACCGGGGCGAACCGGAAGTCGTAGATCAGGAACTGCCCGCCCGGCCGCAGCACCCGCGCCAGTTCACCCGCCGCGGCACCCAGGTCCGGCCAGTGGTGCATGCTCAGGGTCGACACCACGACGTCCACGCTCCCGTCCGGGAACGGCAGCGCCGCCACGTCGCCCACCCGCAGGTCCACCCGGTCGCCCAGCCCCCGGTCGCGCGCCGCCCGCCGGCCGACCTCGACCATGCCGGGCGAGACGTCGATCCCGGTGAGCGCCAGGTCGGCGCGCAGACCGGCCAGTTCGTGCAGCAGGCGGCCGGGGCCGGTGCCCACGTCGAGCACCGACGCCCCGGCCGGGGCGTCGGCGGCCACGTCGGCCGCCACCCGCCGGTACAGGCCGCCCAGGGCCCACCGGGCCGTCCGGTCGTAGGACTCGCTGCGGCGCCGGTCGAAGCCGCGGTGGCTGTGGCGGTGCGCCGTGAGGCGCGGCCGTCCGGCGGGCGAAGGCCGGGACATTGCGGACATGGGGTCCTCCCTCGGGGGCGATGTCATGAGCTGACGACCACCACTGTGCGACTTCACGTGAACATGAAGTCAAGTGCTCGCCCGGCCGGGGCAGAATGGGCTCCCGTGACCACCCAGGCTTCCCCGGAGCTGCGCGCCGACTGCGCGAGCTGCTTCGCGCTGTGCTGCGTCGCGCTGCCCTTCGCCGCCTCGTCCGACTTCGCCGTCGACAAGGCCGCCGGGCAGCCGTGCGCCAACCTGCGCGCCGACTTCCGCTGCGGCATCCACCCGCGCCTGCGCGGGCAGGGCTTCACGGGCTGCACCGTCTTCGACTGCTTCGGCGCGGGCCAGAAGGTCTCCCGGGTCACCTTCGGCGGCCGGGACTGGCGGCGGGACCCGGCCTCGGCGCGCCTGATGTTCGACGTCTTCCCGGTGATGCGCGGGCTGCACGAGCTGCTGTGGTACCTGACCGAGGCCCTCGCCCTGCCCCCGGCCCGCCCGCTCCGCGCCGACCTGCGCCGCGCGCTGCGGGACACCGAGCGCCTCACCCACGGCGACGCCGAGGCGCTGGCCGCCCTGGACGTGGCGGCCGTCCGGCACGACGTCAACGCCCTGCTGCTGCGCGCCAGCGAGCTGGTACGGGACCGGGTGCCGGGCCGCAAGCGGAACCACCGGGGAGCCGACCTGATCGGCGCCCGGCTCAACGGCGCGCGCCTGCGGGGCGCCAACCTGCGCGGCGCCCTCCTCGTCGCGGCCGACCTCAGGAACGCCGACCTGCGCTCCGCCGACCTGATCGGCGCCGATCTGCGCGACGCGGACCTGCGCGGCGCCGACCTCACCGGCGGCATCTTCCTCACCCAGCCGCAGATCGACGCCGCCCGCGGCGACCGGACGACGAGGCTCCCGCGGGCCCTCGCCCGCCCGGCGCACTGGTAGCCGGTCAGACGCCGCGCAGGTCGAGCATCGCCGACATCGCCGCCACGACGGAGGGCGCGACCCGGTAGTAGACCCAGGTGCCGCGCCGCTCGGACGTCAGCAGACCGGCCTCGCGCAGCTTCTTCAGGTGGTGGCTGACCGTGGGCTGCGAGACGCCCACGTCCGCGATGTCGCACACGCACGCCTCGCCCCCGGCGTGCGAGGCGATGCGCGAGAACAGGCGCAGCCGCACCGGGTCGGACAGCGCCTTGAACATCGCCGCCATCCGCTCCGCGTCCGCCGGCGACAGCTCCCCGGCCGTCAGCGGCGGGCAGCAGGGCACCACCTCGTCCGCGCCGCCGGCCGGAACCAGGGGCAGCTCCACCGTCTTCGGATTCGACTTCGACATATGTCTATGTTGAGCCCCGTCGATGCCGATGACAAGCCCGGACCGCACCGGCACCCGCCGGATCAGCAGCAGCCGGGCGGCGGTGACAGCGGCGGCCGGTCCAGCTCCCGGACCGCCTCGCCGATGGCCCGCGCCGCCCGCACCATCGTCTCCCGGCCGTAGGCGGTGAAGCACAGCCGGAAGTACCCCGGCTCCGGGCAGGACAGCATCTGCCCGGGCAGCAGCAGCACCCGGGCCCGGTCCTCGACGTACCGGCGCAGCCGTTCCTCGCCCGGGTCGATCTCCGGATAGAGCGGGGGAGGAGCGCCCCCGGCGCGGCACGGCACCCGGTCGAGGTACCGGCGCAGGTCGAGCAGGAGGAACTGGGCCGGGTTGCGGTGCGTGCCCCGGCCCACCCAGGGCACCGGATGCTTCCCCAGCTCCGCGCTCACCGCCCGGTACTGGCCGGTGAGCAGCTCCCGGTACTGCTCCATCAGGCGGACCGGGAGCCACTGCTCACCGGTGCCCGTCCGCTCGTCGAACAGCAGGCCGGCGTAGGCGGCCTTCAGCGAGTCCAGCGGGCCGAACCACGCCATCGGGGCCCGCCCGGTGCCGCCCGTCATGGCCCGGCGCACCGCCGCCGCCCGTGAGACGACGAACCCGATCCGGAACCCGGTCAGCCCGAAGTCCTTGGCCAGTCCCCACACCAGGTGGATCCGGTCGGTGTGCCACGGGTACGCGTCCAGCGACAGCACGCTGGTGAATGCGGGGGAGGCGCCGTCCACCTGCGAGAAGGTGTAGATCTCGTCCGAGATCACGTGCATGTCGGTCTCCTCCACCGCCCAGCGCACGATCTCCTCCAGCGTCGTCCGCGGGTGGTTGACCCCCAGCGGGTTCGCGGGGTTGGTGAGCACCAGCAGCCGGGGGCGCGGCGGCTGGGCGTGGTAGGCGCGCCGGACGTCCGCGAGGTTGAGCTCGAAGCCGGTCAGCGGCACGGGCACGCAGTGCAGGCCGGGCCGCTGGCCGAAGCACCAGGGGAAGCCCTGCCAGGACGGCGCGGGCACCAGCACCCGGTCCCCGGGCCGCAGCGCCCCGGCGTCCCGCAGCGCGAACGCCAGGCACTCCAGCGCCCCCGACACCCCGGTTGCCGCGAACACGTCCTGCCAGAAGACCCGCCCGCCCGTCACCCGGTTCAGCAGCCGGGCCACCCCGCGCCGCACCGGCTCCGGCCCGTACGGCGGCGTCGCGTACCGCAGGTCGTCGCGCTCGACGCGCGCCCGCGCGAACACCGCGTCCCGCAGCGGCTCGTACAGCAGCACGTTCACCGCCGTCGCCAGGTTGAGCAGGTCGTCCGGCGCGCCTTCGTGGTACGCGGCGGCCCGCTGTTCCGCGTCGGCGATCGCCGGGGCGGCGACGGGCGGGGCGGTCACGGGATCGGTCGGTCCGGGCTCGGGCATGGCGCCTCCCACAGCGGAATCCCCGAGCCGCGCACCAGGATCGCACCGGGCCCCGCCCGCCGCACCCGCGGACGCGGCCCTCACCCGCGCGACACGTCCGGGGCGCGCCCGCCCCCCGGACGTGCCCACCATGGTCGCGCGGCACGGAGCACGGACACGCCCCGAGCAACGACCCCCACCCGTCCGGAGTGACGACGCCATGGAACGACCGCTGCCGGACCTCGACCTCGACCGGGCGGAGGGCACGACCGAACTCGCCGCCTGGTTCATGGGCCCCAAGGGCGAGAACGTCGCGCTGTTCGAGGACATGATCCGCGAAGCCGTGCGCGCCCACGGTGCCCTGCGGCGCGAGATCTACCCCGACGACCCGGTCCACGTCACCGACGAGATGAAGCGGTCGGACGCCTACGAGCAGAGCGTCAAACGGATGCGGTACGAGTTCGGCCGGCTCCTGGACCACCTGCGGGGCTCCGTCCCCCAGTTCAGCTACCGCCACCAGGGGCACATGAACGCGGAGCTGACCATCCCCGGCCTCGCCGGCTACTTCGCGGCCATGCTCTGCAACCAGAACAACGTGGCCGCCGAGGGCTCCCCGGTGACCACCCTGCTGGAGATCGCCGTCGGCGACGACCTGTGCCGCCTGCTGGGCTACCCCCTGCCGCCCGCCCCCGGAGCGCCGCGCCCCTCGGGCCACATCGTCTGCGACGGGACCGTGGCCAACCTGGAAGCCCTGTGGGCCGCGCGGAACCTGACGTACTACCCGATCGCGCTCGCCCGGGCCGTCGCCCACGAGAGCGCCCTGGCCAGGGCCCGGGACATCGTGGTCACCGACGGCACGGGCCGGCGGCACCGCCTGCTCGGGCTCACCGACTGGGCGCTGGTCAACCTGCCGATGGACGCGGTGCTGGCCCTCCCCGCCACCCTGCGGGACACGTACCGGATCGACGAGCGCGACCTCGCCCGGATCACCGGCTACACGATCCAGGAGCTGGGGTACGAGCGGTTCCACCGCGACCTGCTCGACCAGCCGCTCGGCCCCCCGGCCGTCCTCGCGCCCTCCACGACGCACTACTCGTGGCCCAAGGCGGCGTCCATCCTCGGCATCGGCCAGGACAACATCCTCACCGTCCAGGTGGACCGGGACGCCAGGGCCAGGCTCGGCCACCGCGAGGAGCTGCTGCGCCGGTGCCGGAAGGAGCGGCGCCCGGTCGTCATGGACGTCGTGGTCCTCGGCAGCACCGAGCTGAGCGCCGTCGACCCGCTGGCCGCCACGCTGGACCTGCGCGACGCGCACGCGCGGAACGGCTTCTGCTACCCCGTGCACGTCGACGCCGCGTGGGGCGGCTACTTCGCCGCCCTGCGCCGCGACCGCGGCCCGCTGCCCGGCGACCCGTACCTGCGGGCCACCATGACCCCCGGCCTGATGATGAGCGCGTACGTCAACCGCCAGTACGACGCGCTGCCCGGGGCCGACTCGATCACCGTCGATCCCCACAAGGCCGGGTACGTCCCCTATCCGGCCGGCGGCCTGTGCTACCGCAACGAGAAGCAGCGGGACATGGTCGCCTCCGAGGCGTCGTACGTCTTCCGCGGCCCGTCGGACATCAGCGTCGGCCGCCACGGCGTCGAGGGCTCCAAGCCGGGCGCGGCGGCGGCCGGCGTCTACCTCAGCCACCGCGTCATCCGCGGCGACAGGACCGGCTACGGCCGCATCCTCGGCCAGTCGCTGTTCAACAGCAAGCGGCTGTACGCGGGGATCGTCACCATGAACCGCCCCGCGGCGCCGGCGGCCGGTCCCGCCCCGGCGCCCGCCTACGAGGTGGTGCCCGTCCAGTGGCTGCCCGCCGAGAAGAACGGCGGCGACCTGCGGGCCCAGCTCGACTTCATCCGGGACCGCGTCGTCCGGCGGAGCAACAGGGAACTGGTCGCCGACGAGGAGGCGATGCGGCTCTTCGCCGAACTCGGCTCCGACCAGATCGTCATCGGCTACGCCTTCAACCCGTACGTCGACGGCCGCCTCAACCGGGACGTCGCGCTGGCCAACGCGGTCAACCAGGAGATCCACGACCGGCTCAGCATCGTCCCCGCCCGGGAGCCGGCCGGGGCGGCGGGGGACCGGGCGGCGCCGCCGTTCGCGCCCGGCATGCCGCCGATGATCCTCATGGGCTCGGTCTTCGACCCGGCCGTGTACGGCGACGAGTTCGTGCGCGGCCTCGCCCGCCGGATGGGCCTCGACGTCCCCGGCGCCACCGCGCCCGGCGGCCTGCCCGCCCTGCGGTACCTGATCTCCACCACCATGAACCCCTGGATGAGCGACACGGCCGCGGGCGACTTCACGCCGGAACTGATCAGGATCCTCGACGCGACGGCCAGAGCCGCGATCGGCCACGTCCTGGCCCGCCGCGCGGACCCCGCCGCCTGACCGCCCCGCCCC
>NZ_JBPQTQ010000199.1:0-7180 GCF_051386415.1 Streptomyces sp. URMC 129 | reverse complement strand
CCCCCCCCCCCCCCCCCCCCCCCCCCCCCCCCCCCCCCCCCCCCCACGCCGTGCCGTCCACGGATCCGCGGCCATCCGGGGCGGGTCCGCGACCAGCGCGCCGGCTGGTCTACACCAGGCGCCTCGTCAGCCTTGTCAAAGGGGCGACCGGACTGATGAGCTGTGCTGCGGGACCCATCTGACGCCGTGCCGAGGAGACGCCGTGACCAACGAGAGCCTGGCCAATCTCATGACGGAGACGCGCAGGTTCGCGCCCCCCGCCGCCGTGGCCGCCGACGCCAATCTGACCGCCTCGGCCTACGAGGCCGCCGCCGCGGACCGCCTCGGCTTCTGGGCCGAGCAGGCGCGCCGGCTCACCTGGGAGACGGAGCCCTCCCAGACCCTGGACTGGACGAACCCGCCCTTCGCCAAGTGGTTCGCGGACGGCCGACTGAACGTCGCGTACAACTGCGTCGACCGGCACGTCCTGGCCGGTCACGGCGACCGCGTCGCCATCCACTTCGAGGGCGAGCCCGGCGATTCCCGCTCCCTCACCTACGCGGAGCTCCTGCGCGAGGTGTCCCGGGCGGCCCACGCGCTGACGGAGCTCGGCGTGGCGGCCGGCGACCGGGTCGCGATCTACATGCCGATGATCCCCGAGGCCGTGGTCGCGATGCTGGCCTGCGCCCGCATCGGCGCCCCGCACTCCGTGGTCTTCGGCGCGTTCTCCGCCGACGCCCTGGCCACCCGCATCGAGGACGCCGACGCCCGCGTCGTCATCACCTCCGACGGCGGGTACCGGCGCGGCGCGCCGGCCGCGCTGAAGCCGACCGTGGACGAGGCCCTCACCCGGCCGGGCGCGGCCCGCGTCCGCAGCGTGCTCGTCGTCCGGCGCACCGGCCAGGACATCCCGTGGACGGACGGCCGGGACGTGTGGTGGCACGAGCTGGTGGCCCGTCAGCCCGAGCAGCACTCGCCGCAGGCGTTCGACGCCGAACACCCGCTGTTCATCCTCTACACCTCGGGCACCACCGGAAAGCCGAAGGGCATCCTGCACACCTCGGGCGGCTATCTCACCCAGGTCGCGTTCACCCACCACGCCGTCTTCGACCTCAAGCCGGAGACGGACGTGTACTGGTGCACCGCCGACATCGGCTGGGTCACCGGCCACTCGTACATCGTGTACGGCCCGCTGGCCAACGGCGCCACCGAGGTGCTGTACGAGGGGACGCCCAACACCCCGCACAACGGCCGGTGGTGGGAGATCGTCGAGAAGTACCGCGTCACGCTTCTCTACACGGCGCCCACCGCGATCCGCACCTGCATGAAGTGGGGCGACGACATCCCCGCCGCGTTCGACCTCTCCAGCCTGCGGATCCTCGGCTCGGTCGGCGAGCCCATCAACCCGGAGGCGTGGATCTGGTACCGCAAGCACATCGGCGGCGACCGTACGCCCGTGGTGGACACCTGGTGGCAGACCGAGACCGGCGCCATCATGATCAGCCCGCTGCCGGGCGTCACCGCCGCCAAGCCCGGCGCCGCGCAGGTGCCGCTGCCCGGCATCGCGGCCACCGTCGTGGACGACAACGGCGCGGAGGTGCCGCACGGTTCGGGAGGGTACCTGACGCTGACCGAGCCCTGGCCGTCGATGCTCCGCACGATCTGGGGCGACGACCAGCGGTACCTGGACACGTACTGGTCGCGGTTCGAGGGCAAGTACTTCGCGGGCGACGGCGCCAAGAAGGACGGCGACGGCGACATCTGGCTGCTGGGCCGGGTGGACGACGTCATGCTGGTCTCCGGGCACAACATCTCCACCACGGAGGTCGAGTCCGCCCTCGTCTCCCACCCGCGCGTCGCGGAGGCGGCCGTCGTCGGCGCCACGGACCCGCAGACGACGCAGGCGATCTGCGCGTTCGTCATCCTGCGCGGCGGCGCGGCCGAGGACGAGGGGCTGGTGGACGAGCTGCGGGCGCACGTCGCCAAGGAGCTGGGCCCGATCGCCAAGCCCAAGCGGATCCTGCCGGTGGACGAGCTGCCCAAGACCAGGTCGGGCAAGATCATGCGCCGGCTGCTGCGGGACGTCGCGGAGAACCGCGAGCTGGGCGACGTCACCACGCTCACCGACTCCTCGGTGATGGAGCTGATCCAGGCCAAGCTGCCCACGGCGGTCGCCGAGGACTGACCTGACGGCACGTCACAGCGGCAGGGGGCGTCCGATCGGCCGGTCGGGCGCCCCTATACCATGGGCGCCATCACTCCTCTTCAGCGACGGTGAGATATCAGCTACTGACGCCGCACCCTCGCGCCACTACTGTCACGTGCACCACCACAGGATCCGCCTCCGGGAGAGGAAAGAGGGAGAACGCGATGAGCGCAGCGGAAGAGGGCCGCAGTCTCGGGGAGCTGGTCGCCTCGGCCGCCGAAGAGCTGTCCGGGCTGGTGCACGAGGAGATCGCGCTGGCCAAGGCCCAGATCAGGCAGGACGTGCAGCGTGCCCTGTGGGGCATCATCGCGGTCGCCGCCGGAGCGGTGCTGGCCCTCTTCGCGGTGGCGCTGCTGAGCTTCGCCGTGGCGGACGGGCTGCGGGCCTGGTGGGACGTGCCGATCGGTGTCACCACCGCGGTCGTGGGCGGGCTCTACCTGGCGGCGACCGGCGGGCTCGTCCTGTTCGCCGTCAAGAAGTTCGGCCGCCTGGGCAGCACGCAGCGCTCGATCCGGTCCGCCAAGTCGTCGGCCGCCGTACTGGCCACCGTCAAGCCCCATCCGCGTGCCGTCCCCGCGGACAAGGCAGGCTCCATCACATGACCAGTCCCGATCAGTCCGGGATGCGGTCCTCGGTCATCCTCCGGGACGGTCCCTGGACCCATCGGGACGTCGCCGCCAACGGTGCCCGCTTCCACATCGCCGAGCTCGGCGACGGCCCGCTCGTTCTGCTGCTGCACGGGTTCCCGCAGTTCTGGTGGACCTGGCGGCATCAGTTGACCGCGCTGGCCGGCGCCGGGTACCGGGCGGTCGCGATGGATCTGCGCGGGGTGGGCGGCAGCGACCGCACGCCGCGCGGGTACGACCCGGCCAACCTGGCGCTCGACGTCACCGGCGTGATCCGTTCCCTGGGCGAGCCGGACGCCGCGGTCGTCGGGCACGACCTGGGCGGCTATCTGGCGTGGACGGCTGCCGTGATGCGGCCCAAGCTGGTGCGGCGGCTCGCCGTCGTCTCCATGCCGCACCCGCGGAGCTGGCGTGCGTCGCTGCTGCGCGACCCGCGGCAGACCGCCGCAAGCTCGTACATCTGGGGCTTCCAGCGCCCCTGGCTGCCCGAGCGGCAGCTCGCCGCCGACGGCGCCGAGGCGGTCGGCCGGCTGCTGCGCGCGTGGTCGGGGCCGCGGCAGCCGGACCCCGAGGACGTCGAGGTCTACCGGCGCGCGATGACGATCCCGTCCACGGCGCACTGCTCGATCGAGCCGTACCGGTGGCTGATCCGTTCGATCGCCCGCCCGGACGGGGTGCAGTTCAACCGGCGCATGAAGCGGCCGGTGCTGGTGCCCACGCTGCACCTGCACGGCTCGCTCGACCCGGTGATGCGCACCCGCAGCTCGGCCGGGTCCGGGGAGTACGTCGAAGCGCCGTACCGCTGGCGGCTGTTCGACGGGCTGGGGCATTTCCCGCACGAGGAGGACCCGGTGGCGTTCAGCACCGAGCTGATCGACTGGCTGCGGGACCCGGAGCCCGACCGCTGAGGCGTGCCGCGGGCATACGCCGACAGACTTCGCTTCCGGGAGGTTACTGACCTTGGACCCCGGGCAGGGTCGAGGGTATGGGCTGGACGCACGACTACCGTGACGTGGCACGTGATCGACGCGGCGAGGGAGCCGCCGCCCGGGCGCGCAGCGCCGTGCGGCGGATCCAGGGCGGCCCCTTGGTGGACCCCCCTATCGGCTTTCCGGATATTCTGCGCCGCCGCGCACGCTGGGTCGGCGTGCGGCTGCGGCACCCCCGCGGCTGACCCGCCGCGGCGGGTCCGCGCCGCGTCACCTGGCGCCCGTCGTCACATGGCGCATACCTTCACATCGCGCACGCCTGGCTGTCGACCGGTTCGTCGGCGGCCCGGCCCCGCGCGATGATCTCGCGCACCTCGTCCGCGGTGAGGGCGTAGCCCGTGCGGTCGTCGTCGAGTGACTTGGCGAAGATCACGCCGTACACCTCGCCGTCCGGCGTGAGCAGCGGGCCGCCCGAGTTCCCCGGGCGGACCGTCGCGTACAGCGAGTACACGTCGCGGCTCACCGTGCCCCGGCGGTAGATGTCGGGCCCCTCGGCCTGGAACCGCTCGCGAACGCGCGCCGCCCGGGCGTCGAACGGGCCGCTCTCGGGGAATCCGGCGATGATTGCGTCGTCCCCGGTGACGGCGTCGCCCTCGCTCAGCTCCAGCGGCGGGGCGGTGAGGCGCGGCACGTCGAGGACGGCGACGTCCCGCTCCCAGTCGTAGAGGACGACGCGGGCCCGGTACAGCCTGCCCTCGCCGCCGACCTGCACGGTGGGCTCCGCGACTCCGCCGACCACGTGGGCGTTGGTCATCACCCGGCCGTCCGCGAACACGAAGCCGGTGCCCTCCAGGACCTTGCCGCAGCCGGACGCGGTGCCGGTCACCTTCACGATGGACCGCCTCGCCTCGGCGACGGCCGGGCTGTCCGCCAGGGCGGCGTCGGGCGGCGGGACCTCGGTGATGGGCTCGGCGGCGAAGGGCGAGAAGACCTGCGGGAACCCCTGCTGAGCGAGGACGGAGCCGAAGTCGGTGAACCAGCCGTCCGCCCGCTCCGGGACGACCTGCGAGACCCCGAGCAGGACGCGGGAGCCGCGGACCTCGCGGCCGACGGTGCCCAGCGTGGTGGTGGCCAGCACGGAGCCGAGCAGCCAGGCGACGAGCAGCATCGCCAGCACGTTGACCAGAGCGCCGCCGGTGGCGTCGAGGGCACGGGCCGGGGACCAGGTGATGTGGCGCCGCAGCCGGTTGCCCAGGTGGGTGGTGAGAGCCTGGCCGACCGTGGCGCTGATGACGACGGCGGCGACCGCGGCGATCGCGCCCAGCTCCCCCGCCCCGCCGCCGTCCGCGTCGCCCGCTCCGTGCCACACGAACTGCAGGGCGTACACGGCGATCAGGCCGCCGCCGAGGAAGCCCGTGACGGAGAGCGCCCCGACGACGAAGCCCTGCCGGTACCCCACCACGGCGAACCAGACGGCGGCGAGCAGCAGCAGGATGTCGAGCCCGTTCATGCCCGCTACCGTCTCACGCCCTGTGGTCGAGCGATATCTCCCGGTCGCGGTCCCAGGGCACTTCCCAGCCCGCGTAGTGCAGGATCCGGTCGATCACCCCGGCGGTGAAGCCCCACACCAGGGTGCCCGCGACCTCGAACGCCGGGCCGCGATACCCGCTGGGGTGGATGGCCGTGCCGCGGCTGTGCGGGGCGGCCAGCTCGGCGACGGGAACGGCGAAGACGCGGGCCGTCTCGGCCGGGTCCACCGGAGCCACCGGGGACGGCCGCGCCCACCAGCCCAGCACGGGCGTGACGACGAAGTCGCTCACCGGGATGTAAAGCCGCGGCAGCGTGGCGAAGACACGCACCCCGGCCGGGTCGAGGCCCGTCTCCTCCTCGGCCTCGCGCAGGGCGGCGACCAGCGGCCCGTCGCCCTCCGGGTCGCCGTCCTCCGGGTCGAGGCCGCCGCCGGGGAACGAGGGCTGCCCGGCGTGCGCGCGCAGGCTGGTGGCCCGCTCCAGCAGCAGCAGCTCCGGACCCCGGGCCCCCTCGCCGAACAGGACCAGGACCGCGGACGGACGGCCGCCGGACGGGGGCGGCAGGAAGCGGCTGAGCTGCCGCGGCCGGATGGTGCGGGCCGCGACGGCCAGGGGGCGCAGCCAGTCCGGGACGTCCTCGGGACCGATCCGCGGGGCGTCGGCTTCTCGGGCACTGGTCATGCGGCTCCTAGGGGCGGGGCGGGCTTCCCGGGGTAGTCGGCGGGCGGCTTCAGCCGCTGGCCCGGCTGTCCGCCCATCTCGTACTTCAGCAGCTTCCTGGCCTTCTCCGGGTCCGTCTCGCCCTCCCCGTAGGAGGGGCACAGATGCGCGACGGGGCAGGCTCCGCACGCGGGCTTACGGCTGTGGCAGATGCGGCGGCCGTGGAAGATGACGCGATGCGAGAGCATCGTCCACTCCTTCTTGGGGAAGATCGCGCCGACCTCGGCCTCGATCTTCTCCGGGTCCGTCTGCTCCGTCCACTTCCAGCGGCGGGCCAGCCG
Source organism: Streptomyces sp. URMC 129 (assembly GCF_051386415.1). Lineage (NCBI taxonomy): Bacteria > Bacillati > Actinomycetota > Actinomycetes > Kitasatosporales > Streptomycetaceae > Streptomyces > Streptomyces sp. URMC 129. Next base: position 910 of record NZ_JBPQTQ010000199.1, on the reverse strand, counting down.
CTGGAAGTGCGTGTCGACGGTGATGCCGGGCCTGCCGTACGCGTTCCCCAGGACGACGTGCGCGGTCTTGCGGCCCACGCCCGGCAGCGTCACCAGGTCCTCCAGCCGGCCGGGGACCTCGCCGCCGAACCGGTCGCGCAGCGCGGCCGACAGCCCTATCAGCGCCTTGGTCTTGCTGCGGAAGAAGCCCGTGGGCCGGATGATCCCCTCCAGCACCGCCGGGTCGGCGGCGGCCATGTCCTCGGGGGTCGGGTAGGCGGCGAAGAGGGCGGGGGTGGTCTGGTTCACCCTCAGGTCGGTCGTCTGGGCGGACAGGACCGTGGCGACCAGCAGCTCGAACGGGTTCGTGAAGTCGAGCTCGGGGTGCGCGTAGTAATACACGTCGGCCAGGATCCGGTTGATCTTGCGGGCTCTGCGGACCATGCCGAGCCTGCTCTCCGGCTTCGCCCCCCTGCCGACGGCCGTCGCCCCGGCCACCGGACCGGCGGCCGGACGGGCTGCCGCCCCGGCCCGCGCGCCGGACGGGGCACTGGTGCCGGCGGCGCCCACCGCGGTCGCCCCGCTCCTCCGCCCGGCCGCACGGCGTTCGCTGTCAGCGGAATCCTGGGCTGCGCTCACCCGCCCGGACCTCCCTTTCTCGCATCGTGGTCCCGTCCTGCCTCATGCGCACCACGCGCCTGTTGACCACCCGGCCAGCGTAAACGGCCCCACCGACATTCGCCCGGCTCCGAGGAAATCCGGCCCCGAAAGGGGACCTGGCGTGGGCACGGCTGTCCCAGTACGTCAAACTTGTGACTGATAGCACTGCCGAGGTGTCCGGCATCATGAGGGGCGGCCCCTTGCCGCCTCCTGCCGAACCCGGCCGACAAGGAGAGGAACTCGTGGACGACGTTCTGCGGCGAGCCCCGCT
>NZ_JBPQTQ010000198.1:0-7481 GCF_051386415.1 Streptomyces sp. URMC 129 | reverse complement strand
CGGCCCACGCCATCGTGGGCCGCGCCCCGCGTGGATTTCTTCTGCTGTCCGGCGCGATTCGGCTTTCCCCGCAATTCAGCGGCCGTTTCCCCCGGCCGCCGGGACACACCGCACGGGCGGCGTCTTCCCGTTTTCCGGGCGGCGAAACGAGGACTTCACGGAATCCGCAGACATCACATCGGCGTTACGCGCGTGTGACGCACTCCACATCCGCGCCCGCTTTGTCCGGTAACTAACGGACAGAGCAGGGCATTTTCCTGTACCCGGTGGCCGGGGTCCGCGCACGCGCGATAACACGGGAACCCTCGTCCTGTTAAGCCCCGAGGGCCGTGCGATTCACATGCCCGCTGGGTAGGTTGAATCGACATGACCGCCCCCCACGACGTACTGGAAATTCCCCGAGGACTCACGCTCGACAGACCGCGACCCGGCGACGGGGCCGCCATGTGGCGCCTCGCCCGCGACTCGCGGGCCCTGGATCTCAACTCGTCGTACAGCTATCTGCTGTGGTGCCGCGACTACGCCCACACGTCCATCGTGGCCAGGGACGCGGCCGGTGCCCCGGTCGGCTTCATCACCGGATACACCCGCCCGCGGGCCCCGCGCACCCTGCTGATCTGGCAGGTCGCCGTGGACCACGCCCAGCGCGGGCGCGGCCTGGCCACCGCGATGCTGGACGCCCTGACGCGCCGCACCGGCGACGAGTTCGGGGTGCGCGCCGTCGAGACCACCGTCACCCCCGACAACGCCGCGTCCGACCGCCTCTTCACCTCCTTCGCCGCACGGCACCGGGCCCCCCTGACCCGCGAGGTGCTGTTCGAGGCCGCCGCGTTCCCCGAGCGCGGCCACCAGCCCGAAGTGCTGTACCGCATCGGGCCGCTGACGCCCGCCTCCGCGGTCTGAGGCTTCCCCCCACCCTGTTCTCGCTCTCCCGTCCCCCCACTCCGACAGACCCCTGACTTCTGGAGTACGACGTGACCATCGCCCAGCCCGAGACGAGCGTCTTCACCACCCTGGAATCCGAGGTACGCAGCTACTGCCGCGGCTGGCCGGCCGTCTTCGACCGCGCGCGCGGCAGCTACCTCCACGACGAGGACGGCCGCGCCTACCTCGACTTCTTCGCGGGCGCCGGCTCGCTCAACTACGGCCACAACAACCCGGTCCTGAAACGGGCCCTGCTGGACTACCTGGAACGCGACGGCATCACGCACGGCCTCGACATGTCGACCACCGCCAAGCGCGCGTTCCTCGAAGCCTTCCGCGACGTGGTGCTGCGCCCGCGCGGCCTGGATCACAAGGTCATGTTCCCCGGCCCGACCGGCACCAACGCCGTGGAGGCCGCGCTGAAGCTGGCCCGCAAGGTGAAGGGCCGGGAGTCGATCGTCTCGTTCACCAACGCCTTCCACGGCATGTCGCTGGGCGCGCTCGCCGTCACCGGCAACGCGTTCAAGCGGGCCGGCGCGGGCATCCCGCTCGTGCACGGCACGCCGATGCCGTTCGACGACTATCTCGACGGCCGGACCCCGGACTTCATCTGGTTCGAGCGGCTGCTGGAGGACGCCGGTTCGGGCCTCAACAAGCCGGCCGCCGTCATCGTGGAGACCGTGCAGGGCGAGGGCGGCGTCAACGTGGCCCGCCCCGAGTGGCTGCGCGGGCTGGCCGAGCTGTGCCGCCGCCACGACATGCTGCTCATCGTCGACGACATCCAGATGGGCTGCGGGCGCACCGGGCCGTTCTTCTCCTTCGAGGAGGCCGGCATCGTGCCCGACATCATCACGGTGTCGAAGTCCATCAGCGGTTACGGGCTGCCGATGTCGCTGACGCTGTTCCGGCCGGAGCTGGACATCTGGGAGCCCGGCGAGCACAACGGCACCTTCCGCGGCAACAACCCGGCGTTCGTCACGGCCGCGGCGGCGCTGGACGTCTACTGGACCGACGGGCAGATGGAGAAGCAGACCATCGGCCGCGGCGAGCAGGTCGAGGCCGCGCTGCGGGTCATCGCCGCCGACCACGCGGACGCGGGCGCCGCGTACCGGGGCCGCGGGCTGATATGGGGCCTGACGTTCGCCGATCCGGCGCGCGCCGACGCCGTCTGCGCGCGGGCGTTCGAGCTGGGGCTGCTGCTGGAGACGTCCGGTCCGCAGAGCGAGGTCGTCAAGCTGCTGCCCGCGCTGACCATCGCCCCGGAGGAGCTGGACGAGGGCCTGCGCGTGCTCGCCAGGGCCGTGCGCGACACCGCGTGAGGGACCACGCAGGACCGCGAGGACCGCGGGAAACCGCGCAGGACCCCGACGAAGCAGAAAGAGGAGAGAAGCACCTGTGATCGTCCGATCCATCGCCGACATCGAGGGCACCGACCGGGACGTCGAGTCCGCCTCGGGCACGTGGCGCAGCAAGCGAATCGTCCTCGCCAGGGAGAAGGTCGGCTTCTCGCTGCACGAGACGGTGCTCTACGCGGGCACGGAGACGTCGATGTGGTACGCGAACCACGTCGAGGCGGTCTTCTGCGTCGAGGGCGAGGCCGAGCTGACCAACGACGAGACCGGCGAGAAGCACTGGATCACGCCCGGCACGATGTACCTGCTGGACGGCCACGAGCGGCACACGCTGCGCCCGAGGACCGACTTCCGCGCGCTGTGCGTGTTCAATCCGCCGGTCACCGGGCGCGAGGACCACGACGCGAACGGCGTCTACCCGCTGCTGACCGAGAGCTGAGCACCGACAGCGGTTGAACGGAAGGGAGTTGCCCCCATGACCACCGCGCCACAGCGCACCGCGGACCTGTACCCGACCCGCGGCAGAACCGAAGTGGCCACCCCGCGCCAGGATCCCGTGGTGTGGTCCGCGCCGGGCACGCCGGGCCCCTTCGGCACCGGCGAGCTGGCCGCCTTCGAGCGGGACGGGTTCGCCACCGTCGACCGGCTCCTCTCCCCGGAGGAGGTGCTGACCTACCGGGCGGAGCTGGAGCGGCTGGTCTCCGATCCCGCGGTGCGGGCCGACGAGCGCTCGATCGTGGAACCGGCCTCACGGGAGATCCGGTCCGTCTTCGAAGTGCACCGGATCAGCGAGGTGTTCGCCGGGCTGGTGCGCGACCCGCGGGTGGTGGGCCGCGCGCGGCAGATCCTCGGCTCGGACGTGTACGTGCACCAGAGCCGGGTCAACGTCAAGCCGGGGTTCGGCGCCAGCGGCTTCTACTGGCACTCGGACTTCGAGACCTGGCACGCCGAGGACGGGCTGCCGCGGATGCGGACGGTGTCGGTGTCGATCGCGCTGACCGACAACCTCGACACCAACGGCGGCCTGATGATCATGCCCGGCTCGCATCTGACGTTCCTGGGCTGTGCCGGTGAGACGCCGAAGGACAACTACAAGAAGTCGCTCCGGATGCAGGAGGCGGGCACACCGTCCGACGAGGCGCTGACCGGCTTCGCGGACCGGCACGGGATCAGGCTGTTCACCGGCCCGGCCGGTTCGGCGACGTGGTTCGACTGCAACTGCATGCACGGCTCGGGCGACAACATCACCCCGTATCCGCGGAGCAACGTCTTCATCGTCTTCAACAGCGTGGAGAACGCCGCCGTGGAGCCGTTCGCGGCGCCGGTGCGCCGCCCGGAGTTCATCGGCGCGCGGGACTTCACCCCGGTCCGCTGAACGGTCAGCCGGGCGCAACGCGGGGGCGGGGCGGGGAGGAGGGCGCCGATGGGACAGAATCGGCGGGAAGCGACGCGACGTTACGACTCGCAAAGGACTGCGCAGTGACAGATCCAGTGACAGACGCGGCGTCGGGACGGGTGCCGCGGCCCGGGCAGCGGTTCGTCTTCATCGGCGGCCTGCACCGCAGCGGCACCACCCCGCTGGCGCGCACCCTGGCCGCCCATCCGCAGGTCAGCGGCTTCCACGACACGGGTGCGAAGGAGGACGAGGGCCAGTACCTGCAGTCGGTGTATCCGACGGCGGCGGACCGCACGCGCTCGGGACCGGGCCGGTTCGCCCTGTCGCCCGCGGCGCACATCACGGAGACGTCGCCGCTGGCGGACCCGGCCAACCGGGACCGGCTGATCGCCGACTGGAGCCGGTACTGGGACCTGGACCGTGAGTTCCTGGTGGAGAAGTCCCCCGCGAATCTCGTCATGACCCGCTTCCTCCAGAAGCTGTTCCCCGAGGCGCGGTTCATCGTGATCATGCGCCACCCGGCGATCGTCACCCTCTCGACGAAGAAGTGGGCGCCGCGCACCCGGCTGTCCACCCTCTTCGAGAACTGGTTCCGCGCGCACGACCTCCTGCGGCAGGACGCGGCGCACATCGAGCACCTGCACGTGCTCACCTACGAGAGCCTGGTGCGCGACCCCGGCGAAACGCTGGACCGCGTGCGGGACTTCCTCGGCCTGTCCGGGCCGATCCCGGCGGAGGCGGTGCGCGACCGGAGCGGCGGCTACCGCGACCGGTGGCTCCGCCTGGCCGAGGCGGGCGACCCGTTCACCCGCCGCCGCTTCCGCCGCCTGTGCGAGCGCTTCGAGGACCGGGCCAACGCCTACGGCTACAGCCTGACCGACATCGACCGCGTCCCGCCGATCGACCTGTCCCTGCGGCCGGCGGCCTGAGCGGACGCACACCACCGACGGACGACGGCCGCCGCGCGGGAGACGCGGCGGCCGTCGTCCGTGTCGTCGGGGGCCGTGCGCTAGTACGCCCCGCGGGACTTCAGGACCGCGAAGACCGTGCGCCACAGGATCATCGCGTCCAGGGCGAGGGACCAGTTCTCCACGTAGCGCAGGTCGATGCGGACCGACTCTTCCCAGGAGAGGTCGGAGCGGCCACTGACCTGCCACAGGCCCGTCATGCCCGGCTTGACGACCAGGCGGCGGTACATGTCGCTGGGGTACCGCTCGACCTCGTCGGGCAGCGGCGGGCGGGGGCCGATCAGGGACATGTGGCCGGCCAGGACGTTGACGAGCTGCGGGAGCTCGTCGAGCGAGTAGCGGCGCAGCGTCCGGCCCAGCGGGGTGACGCGCGGGTCGTCGCGGAGCTTGAACAGCACGCCGTCGTGGCCGTTCACCGCCCGCAGCTCGGCCAGGCGCGCCTCCGCCTCGACGTACATCGAGCGGAACTTCAGCAGCGTGAACGGCACTCCGTCCTTGCCGACGCGGGTCTGCCGGAACAGCGCGGGCCCCGGGCTGGTCAGGCGGATGGCCAGGCCGATGACGAGCAGCAGCGGCGCGAGGGCGATCAGGGCGAGCCCGGCGCCGACGCGGTCGATCAGTTCCTTGGCCAGCCGGCGCCCGCCGGAGAGCGTGGGGTGGTCGACGTGCACCAGCGGCAGGCCGTCGACCGGGCGGATCGTGGTGCGCGGCCCGGCCACGTCGATGAGCGCGGGCGCGACCAGCAGGTCGACGTCGCTCTCCTCCAGTTCCCAGGCCAGCCGCTGGAGTTCGGGGCCCTGGAGCTCCGGGCAGGACAGCACCGCCACGGTGTCGGCGCGGGCCCGTTCCACGGCCTCGGCGATGTCGGCGAACCGGCCGTAGACGGGGATGTCGCAGCCCGTGACCCGCTGCCGGTACGGCCGGTGCGGCGGCAGGCAGGCGCCGACGACGCGCATGCCGTGGTAGCGGTGCCGGTGCAACTCCTTGGCGAGGACGGCGATGGACGGCTCGTACCCGACGGCGAGGACGCGTTGCATGAAGCGGGCCGACTCCGCGCGGTGGCGGTGGACCCACTTGCGGGCGGCGAAGCGGCACAGCAGGTCGAGCAGGAGCGCGCCGGGCAGGGCCAGGGCGACGTAACCGCGGGCGATCTCCAGCTTGGCGGCGTAGGAGACGACCGCGACGGCGGCGGTGAGGGCCACGCCCGCGAGGAAGGTGCGCTGGTACTCGTCGGGCCCGATGAACAGGAAGCGGACGTCGTAGGCGCGGCTGAGCGCCAGCGCGAGGATCCAGGCGAGGGGGAAGACGGTGACGCTGAAGAGGAGATAGCCGTTGCCGATCCCGGTGCCGAAGCCGCCGAAGCGTACGGCCGAGGCCGCCGCGCCGGCCGTGACGGCGACGGTGGCGTCGATGCCGAGGAGCAGCACGGTGTAACGGCGCTTCCAGCGGTGGGTTCTGGCGGCGCCCCTCCCCCGCCGGGGTTCGGGGCGGACGGGGAGCGGCCGGTGGGCCGGGGACGTGAGGGCGGGCAGGGGCACGGCGCCCTGTGAGTGGCCGCGGTACATCATATGTGGGCTATCGCCACGGAACAGGTCCCGGCCGAGGGGCGGTGCGACCGCCGTACCCGGACGGGGGTTTGCCAGGAACGTGCGTACGAGCGCGGGGTGGGGGTCATGACGGGGCTCTCCTTGTCAGCGGTGAAGTGGGGGAACCTGACGAAGTGGGCGGCGGGCCGGTCAGCGGACGCGGGAGACGTACGGGTCGCGCCCGGCGTCGCCCCACGCGTCCAGGACCTGGGGGTCGTTGGAGACGCGTGTGTCGCAGACCTTGTGGGTGTCGAAGACGCTGACGGCCCTGATGTTGGGGTATTTGCTCAGCGCGGGCACCAGGTTGCGGTACCACTGGGCCTGCGCCTCGTCGTTCTCCGGGTCCGCGACGGTGCCGTACTCGGCGAGCATGATCGGCTTGTCCGAGAAGCCGTTGCGCATCAGCCAGTTGTACCAGGGGCCGATCGTCTCGCCGGGCGAGCGCCACTCGTTGTCGCGGCAGACGTAGTAGTTGAAGGGGTCGTAGCCGATCCAGTCGACGTAGTCGTCGCCGGGGTAGAAGTCGGCGACGGTGTCCTCGTGGCCGAGCCAGCCGACGTGGATCCACACCCAGGTGACGTTGTCGACGCCCTCCTCCTCGAAGACGTCGTGGATGTGGCGCCAGGCCCGCACGTAGTCGGCGCCGTCGCCCTGGTCGGGGTGGCGCTTGCCCTCGGCCTCGTGGTCGAAGGCGAGGAAGACGGGCTGGTCCCACTCCTTGAGCCGCTGCGCGGCGGGCCGGATGACGGACTCGTCGTAGGCGCCGGCGGCCACGTCGTCCCACCGGGCCCGCTCGTCCGTGCCGTGGACGCGGGTGGTCCAGTTGAGGAGGAGCAGGCGTTCGCCGTCGGCGCCGAGCCGCTTCTCGTGCGCGTCGGGGAAGGCGCCGTTGGTGCCGGTGCCGGAGAAGTCGTGGTAGCGGTGGACGAGATCGAAGGTGCGGCCGATGTCGGACTCGATGCTGGTGACGGTGGAGTACGGGGTGCCGCCGCGGTTGGCGGCGGTGGTGTAGATCCCCCACAGCAGGCCGCACGCCGGGACGAGGTTCTCGTCGAGGGGGCACTCGGCGGCCTCGGCCGCCCGGTCGGCGGCGGGGGCGGGCGGCGCGAGCGCCGGTGCGCCGAGGGTGACGAGGGCGATCGCGGCGGCGGCCGGTGCCCGCCGGTGGCGGCGCTTCGAGCGGCGCGGGGGGACGTTGTCGCGCATGACCGTGGGTTCCTTGACGGTGGTGGGCTCGGGGCTCAGGACTCGGGGC
>NZ_JBPQTQ010000197.1:0-7499 GCF_051386415.1 Streptomyces sp. URMC 129 | reverse complement strand
CGGCGGGGACGGGGGGCGGGACGGCCGGCATCGGCAGGTCGGGCAGCGTCGGGGAGTAGACGTCCGGCGCGGGCGACGCGGGCGGCACGTGAGGTGCCTGCGGCACCTGCTGGGGTGCCTGTGGCACCGGCACGGCCTGCTGCGCGTGCGGAGCGGGCACGCCCGGCTGCGCGCCGTGCCATACGTCCGGTCCCTGACCGGCCCCCTGAGTCATCGACCCCTCCACCACTACGCGCGCCTGAAAGCTCTGCGACCTGTCAGACCGGCCTGGTCGCCGTGCCATTCGCCCATCATAGGAATCCCGGTGCCCGGTTGTGAGGCACCCGGGGGCTGACTTTCCCGAAACTACTGGTCAGCGGGGGGCGGTGTGCGCGGAGCCGACACGGTGGCGTGCGCCGTCAGGTGCGGCGGGCGGTGGGAGGAGGCGCGGACGATCAGCTCGGTGGGCATCACCTGCTGGCCCTGGGGCCGGCCGCCGGGACTCTCGATGGCGTCGATGAGGAGCTGGATCACGGTGGTGCCGATGCGGCCCGGTTTGAGGGAGAGCGTGGTGATCGGCGGCTCGGTGGTGGCGTAGACGCTGGACTCGCTGCAGCAGACGACGAGCAGGTCGTCGGGGACGCGCAGGCCGTACCGGCGGGCGGCGGCCAGCAGGTCGGTGCCGTTGGGGTCGAACAGGCCGTAGACCGCGTCGGGCCGGTCGGGGCGGGCCAGCAGCCGGTCGGCGGCGACGGCGCTGGCGCAGGGGTCGTGCGCGGGGTACGCCTCGTAGACCGGGTCCTGTCCGGCGCGCTCGCACCAGTTGAGGTAGGCGGTGGTGGACAGGCGCGTGTACGTGTCCGTGCTGGTGCCGGTGAGCAGGCCGATGCGGCGGGCGCCGGCGGCGGCGAGGTGGTCGAGCAGGCCGGTGACGGCGGCCTCGTGGTCGTTGTCCACCCAGGCCGTCACGGGCAGGTTGCCGCCCGGCCGTCCGTCGGAGACCACGGGGATGCCCTGGCGGACCAGCTCGGTGACGACCGGGTCGTTGTCGGCGGGGTCGATGACGACGGTGCCGTCGAGGGCGACGTTGGACCAGACGTCGAAGTCGCGGTGCTGGGAGGCGGCGGGGAGGATGACGAGCGCGTAGCCGCGGGCCAGGGCGGCGGAGGTCGCGGCGCGGGCCATCTCCGCGAAGTAGGCGAACTCGGTGAAGGTGAACGGTTCCTCGCCGTACGTCGTGACCGTCAGGCCGATCAGCCCCGACTTGCCGGTGCGCAGGGTTCTGGCGGCGGCGGAGGGGCGGTAGCCCAGGCGGTCGGCGACGGTGCGGACGTGGCGGCGGGTGGCTTCGGGCAGCCGCCCCTTGCCGTTGAGCGCGTCGGAGACAGTCGTGATCGAGACACCGGCGGCCGCGGCGACATCCCGGATGCCGGCGCGTCCGCTTGTTCGGCGACCGGAGGTCCGGGTCACCTGATGCTTCGCTGCTGTCATGGCGACCTGATCGTAGGCCCGGCCGCGCCGGGCTACGGCGGCTTCCGGACGCGCGCGTGACAGTACGTTTTTGCACGGCGGAGGCGGGTGTGGACCTTGGAAGGGAAGGTGATTGGGGTCGTGAACCTGTCACGGAAGGAATGAACGAGCGCTCGCCCCGCATGGCCGCGCCGCTTTCAACGGGCGTCGCCTCACTCCCACGGGGGTAGCGCGCCACCGCGCACGCCACAGGCGCACGGCCGCTGTCGCGCGCCGGTCGGCCTCGCGGACACGCCCGGCCGGGGCGCGGCTTCCCGGTTGCTCTTAGGGTGTGCGAATGGCCGCATCTTCTCAGCACCCCGTCCCCGCCCAGGCCACCGCCCCGGCCGGTGGTCCCGCCGGTGACTCCACCGGTGGCCCCCGTCTGCGCGCCGCGCTCGACGGCATCCCCGCCTACGCACCGGGCCGCCCGGCCGGCGAGGGTCCGGTCTCCTACAAGCTGTCGTCGAACGAGAACCCCTACCCGCCGCTGCCCGGCGTCCTGGAGTCGGCCCTCGCCGCCGCGCGCTCGTTCAACCGCTACCCGGACATGGCCTGTTCCGGTCTGCTGAGCGCGCTCGCGGAGCACTTCCGGGTGCCGGTGAGCCACCTGGCGGTCGGCACCGGCTCGGTCGGGGTCGCCCAGCAGGTGGTCCAGTCGACGGCCGGGCCGGGCGACGAGGTGATCTTCGCCTGGCGGTCGTTCGAGGCGTACCCGATCATCACCCAGGTCTCCGGCGCGGCGGCTGTGCGGGTGCCGCTGACGGCCGGCGAGGAGCACGACCTGGCGGCGATGGCGGCGGCGGTGACCGCGCGGACCCGGCTGATCTTCGTGTGCAACCCCAACAACCCCACGGGCGTGGCGATCCGCCGGGCCGAGCTGGAGGAGTTCCTCGACCGGGTGCCCTCCGACGTGCTGGTGGTGCTGGACGAGGCGTACCGGGAGTTCGTGCGCGACGCGGACGTGCCCGACGGACTCGACCTGTACCGGGAGCGGCCCAACGTGTGCGTGCTGCGTACGTTCTCCAAGGCGTACGGCCTGGCCGGGCTGCGCGTCGGCTTCGCCGTGGCGCACGAGCCGGTGGCCGCCGCGCTGCGCAAGACGGCGGTGCCGTTCGGGGTGAGCCAGATCGCGCAGGACGCGGCCGTCGCGTCGCTCGGCGCCGGGGCCGCGCTGCGGGAGCGGGTGGACGCGCTGGTGGCGGAGCGGGCGCGGGTGACGGCCGGGCTGGCGGAGCAGGGCTGGACGGTGCCGGACTCGCAGGCGAACTTCGTGTGGCTGCGGCTGGGGGAGGAGGCGGCGGCGTTCGCGGCGGCGTGCGAGCGGGCGGGCGTGACGGTCCGGCCGTTCGCGGGGGAGGGCGTCCGGATCACGGTCGGGGAACCGGCGGCCAACGATGTCCTGCTGCGCACGGCGGGCGCCTTCCGCACGGGCCGATAGGGGCCGACGGCCGGGCCGACCGGTCCCCGGACGTGGCCCACCCCGCCTATGAGGTGGGCCGACGGGTGGGTCATAATGGCTTGTGAATGTGAATACGTTCACAAGCTCGCCCGGCCCACCCACGGAGGAGAGAAAGAACCGTGGACCTCGCGCTCGCACCGGAAACCCTGGCGCGGTGGCAGTTCGGCATCACGACCGTCTACCACTTCCTCTTCGTCCCGCTGACGATATCCCTGGCCTCCCTGACCGCCGGTCTCCAGACGGCGTGGGTCCGCACCAGGAACGAGAAGTACCTGAAGGCCACCAAGTTCTGGGGCAAGCTCTTCCTGATCAACATCGCGATGGGGGTGGTCACCGGCATCGTCCAGGAGTTCCAGTTCGGGATGAACTGGTCGGACTACTCGCGCTTCGTCGGTGACGTCTTCGGCGCTCCCCTGGCCTTCGAGGCCCTGATCGCCTTCTTCTTCGAGTCCACCTTCATCGGCCTGTGGATCTTCGGCTGGGACAAGCTGCCGCCCCGGCTCCACCTGGCCACCATCTGGACCGTCGCCGCCGGCACCGTGCTGTCGGCCTACTTCATCCTCGCCGCCAACTCCTGGATGCAGCACCCCGTCGGGTACCGCATCAACGAGGAGACCGGCCGCGCCGAGCTGACCGACATCCTCCAAGTCCTGACGCAGAACACGGCCGTCGCCCAGTTCGCCCACACCATCACCGCGGCCTTCCTCACCGGCGGCGCGTTCATGGCCGGCGTCGCCGCCTACCACCTGCTGCGCCGCCGCCACGTCGCCGTCATGCGGACCTCGCTGCGGGTCGGCCTGATCACGATGGTCGTCGCCGGGCTGCTCACCGCGTTCTCCGGCGACCGGCTCGGCAAGATCATGTACGAGCAGCAGCCCATGAAGATGGCCTCCGCGGAGGCGCTGTGGGAGACCGAGGCGCCCGCGCCGTTCTCCCTCTTCGCGGTCGGCGACGTCGAGCAGGGCCACAACACGGTAGCCGTCGAGGTCCCCGGCCTGCTCTCCTTCCTCGCCCACGACAACTTCACCGAGGCCGTGCCCGGGATCAACGACATCAACGAGGCGCTGCAAGAGCAGTACGGCCCCGGCGACTACCGGCCCAACATCCCGCTCGCCTACTGGAGCTTCCGCTGGATGATCGGCTTCGGCATGGCGTCCGCCACCCTCGGCGCGGCCGGGCTGTGGCTGACCCGGCGCCGCCTGTGGCTCGCCCCCGCCCTGCGCACCGGCCCCGGCGAACGGCCCCGGCTCGCCCTCACCCGCGACCGCGAGCTGGGCCCGTTCCTGACCACCTGGTTCTGGCGGACCGCGCTGCTGACCATGCTCTTCCCGCTCGTCGCCAACGCCTGGGGCTGGATCTTCACCGAGACCGGCCGCCAGCCCTGGGTCGTCTACGGCCTGCTGCGCACCGAGGCGGCCGTCTCCCCCGGCGTCTCGCAGGGCGAACTCCTCACCTCGCTGGCCGTCTTCACCCTGCTGTACGGCGCCCTCGCCGTGGTCGAAGTGCGGCTGATGATCACGTACATCAAGGCCGGGCCGCCCGAGCTGACCGCCTCCGACCTCAACCCGCCCACCCGCATCGGCGGCGACCCGGGCGGCGGCTCCGGGGCGGAGTCCGACCGGCCGATGGCCTTCTCCTACTGAGCCGCGAACGGAGCGAGCGATGCATCTCCCCGACCTCTGGTTCCTCATCATCGCGGTGCTGTGGACCGGCTACTTCTTCCTGGAGGGCTTCGACTTCGGCGTCGGCGTCCTGACCGGCACCCTCACCCGCGACCGCGCCGAGCGCCGGGTCCTGATCAACACCATCGGCCCGGTCTGGGACGGCAACGAGGTGTGGCTGCTCACCGCCGCCGGCGGCACGTTCGCCGCCTTCCCCGACTGGTACGCCACCCTCTTCTCCGGCTTCTACCTGCCGCTGCTGCTCATCCTCGTCTGCCTGATCGTGCGCGGTGTCGCGTTCGAGTACCGGGCCAAGCGGCGGGAGGAGCGCTGGCAGCGGAACTGGGAGCACGCCATCTTCTGGTGCTCGGCGCTCCTGGCGTTCCTGTGGGGCGTGACCTTCGCCAACATCGTGCGGGGCGTCCCCATCGGCGCGGACCGGGAGTACGCGGGCGGGCTGCTCGACCTGTTCGGCCCGTACGCGCTGCTCGGTGGCGTGGTCACGCTGGTGCTGTTCACCTTCCACGGCGCGGTGTTCACGGCGCTGAAGACCGTCGGCGACATCCGGCTCCGGGCCCGCCGGGCGGCGGGCGGCCTGGGCGTGGCGGCCGGTGCGCTGGGCGGCGCGTTCCTGCTGTGGACGCAGGCCGACAGCGGCAACGGGCGCAGCGCCGTCGCCCTGGCCGCCGCCGTCGCGGCCCTGCTGGGCGCGCTCGCCGCGAACGCGCGCGGGCGCGAGGGCTGGGCGTTCGCCCTGTCCGGCGTGACGGTTGCGGCCGTCGTCGCGACGCTCTTCCTGGCGCTGTTCCCGGACGTGATGCCGTCCTCGCTGGCCGCCGAGTGGAGCCTGACCGTCGACAACGCCGCCTCCACCCCGTACACGCTGCGCATCCTGACCTGGTGCGCCCTGGTCGCCACGCCGCTGGTGCTGCTGTACCAGGGCTGGACGTACTGGGTGTTCCGCAAGCGCATCGGCACCCAGCACCTCGCGTCATGAAGCCGGTCAGGAGCAGAGGGGCGGTCGATCCGCGGCTGCTGCGCCACGCCAGGGCCACGCGCGGCTTCCTGGCCGCCACCGTGGCCCTGGGCCTGGCCGACGCCGGCCTGGTCATCGCCCAGGCGGTGCTGATCGCCACGGCCGTCACCGAGGTCTCGCTCGCACCGCTGCCCGCGCTCGCCGCCACGGCGGCGGGCCGGGGGCTGGTGGCCTACCTCACCCAACTGGCCGCCCACCGGACGAGTGCCGCCGTCACCTCGGAGCTGCGGCTGCGGCTCCTCGGCCACGCCACCGCCCGGCTCGGCCCGGCGTGGCTCGCCGGGCGCTCGACCGGCGAGCTGACGACCCTGGCCACGCGGGGGGTGGACGCGCTGGAGGGGTACTTCGCGCGTTACCTGCCACAGTTGGGCCTGGCCGCCGTGGTGCCGGTCGCCGTGCTGGCCCGGATCGTCACCGACGACTGGATCGCCGCCGCCACCATCGCCGTCACGCTGCCGCTGATCCCGCTGTTCATGGCGCTGATCGGCTGGGCCACGCAGTCCCACATGGACCGGCAGTGGCGGCGGCTCGCCCGGCTCTCCGGGCACTTCCTCGACGTGGTGTCCGGGCTGGCCACGCTGAAGGTCTTCGGCCGCGCCAAGGCCCAGGCGGAGAACATCCGCGCCATCACCGACGACCACCGCCGCGGCACGCTCCGCACCCTGCGGATCGCGTTCCTGTCGTCGTTCGCGCTGGAGCTGCTGGCCACGATCTCGGTGGCGCTGGTCGCGGTCGGCATCGGCATGCGGCTGGTCCACGGCGACCTCGACCTGTACACGGGCCTGGTCGTCCTGATCCTGGCACCCGAGGCGTATCTGCCGCTGCGGCAGGTCGGCGCGCAGTTCCACGCGGCGCAGGAGGGCCTGTCGGCGGCGGAGGAGGTGTTCGCCGTCCTGGAGACCGAGCCCCCGGCGGCGGGCACAGCCCCGGTCCCGGCCGCCCCGGCGCTCACCCTCGACCGGGTGACCGTCCACCACCCGGACCGCGCGGCCCCGGCCCTGGCCGAGTCCAGCCTGACCGTGGCCCCCGGCGAGACGGTCGCCCTGACCGGCCCCTCGGGCGGCGGCAAGTCCACGCTGCTCGCGGTGGTGCTCGGCCTGGTCCGCCCCACGTCGGGCCGCGTCCTGGTCGGCGGCCGGGACCTGACGACCCTGGACCCGGCCGACTGGCACCGCCTGATCGCCTGGGTCCCGCAGCGCCCGCACCTCTTCGCGGGCACCATCGCCGACAACGTCCGCCTGGCCCGCCCCGACGCCGACGACGCGGCGGTCACCCGCGCGCTGCGGGACGCGGCGGCGGCCGACCTCGACCCGGCCCGGGTCCTGGGCGAGGGCGGCACGGGCCTGTCGGCGGGCCAGCGCCAGCGCGTGGCCCTGGCCCGCGCCTTCCTGGCCGACCGCCCGATCGTCCTCCTGGACGAACCGACGGCGGCCCTCGACGGCGCCACGGAGGCGGAGGTGACTGCGGCGATCCACCGCCTGACCACGGCCCGCACGGTCCTCCTGGTCACCCACCGCCCGGCGCTGCTGGCGACGGCGGACCGGATGTTTCACGTGGAACCACGCCCCACCCCCGGCCCGGCCGCCCACGCCGCACCCGAGCCGGAGCACCAGGCCGGGGCGAGCCCGGCGGAGACCGCGGGCGACCACACGGGCCGGGTCCACGGTCCGCCGGGCGGGGAAGACCCCGAGGACACCGGCCGGACAGCTGGTGCTCACGGCCCGCACCCGGCGACCGCGTTGGGCCGGACGGCCGACGGCCACGTCACCGCACGGGTGACCCCGGCCGGACCCCTGGGCGAGCGCGCGGGGCGTGAGACCGGTTCGCGGGGGGATGCCCTGGGGTGGGTGCG
>NZ_JBPQTQ010000196.1:0-7595 GCF_051386415.1 Streptomyces sp. URMC 129 | reverse complement strand
CGTGAACTCCCGGCCCGCACGACGCGGCACGGCAGCGCCCCGAAGGGTGAAACCCGCGGCGCGGGCCGGGAGTTCACGACATCGACGCGAGCGCCGGGGTGCGGCGCCCGCGTCACGGCCGTGCGTCCCGGACTCGCCCCCGTCCACCGGGCAGTGCGCCGGGGCCGCACGACTCCCGTGTCCTGCCCGAGGGGCGGATGCGAGGATGAGGCGGACAACCGCCCCTCTTCCGCGACAAGGTGAGCCGCGTCATGACCCACAAGATCGCCGTTCTCGGCGCCGGAAAGATCGGCGAGGCGCTGCTCGGCGGCATGCTCCGGGCCGGCCGGGCGCCCGCCGATCTGCTGGCCACCGCGCGCCGGGCCGAGCGGGCCCAGGCGCTGCGCGCCCGGCACGGCGTGGAGACCGTCAGCACCGCCGAGGCCGCCAAGACCGCCGACACCCTCATCCTCGCCGTCAAACCGCAGGACATGGGGACGCTGCTGGACGAACTGGCCCCGCACCTCCCGTCCGACCGGCTGATCATCTCGGCGGCGGCGGGCATCACGACGGCCTTCGTCGAGTCCCGCCTCACGCCGGGCACCCCGGTGGTGCGGGTGATGCCCAACACCCCGGCCCTGGTCGACCAGGCGATGTCCGTCATCTCCGGCGGCACGCACGCCACCGAGGAACACCTCGTCCACACCGAGGACATCTTCAACGGCGTCGGCAAGACGCTGCGGCTGCCCGAGTCCCAGCAGGACGCGGCGACCGCGCTCTCCGGCTCGGGACCGGCCTACTTCTACTACCTGGTCGAGGCCATGACCGACGCGGGCATCCTGCTGGGCCTGCCGCGCGACAAGGCCCACGACCTCATCGTGCAGGCCGCGATCGGCGCCGCCGTGATGCTGCGCGACAGCGGGGAGCACCCCGTGACCCTCCGCGAAGCGGTCACCTCCCCGGGCGGCACGACGATCAGCGCCATCCGCGAGCTGGAAACCCATGGCGTCCGCGCGGCCCTGATCGCGGCCCTGGAAGCAGCCCGCGACCGCAGCCGCGAACTGGCCTCCGGCACGTAGGAGAACACACGTGAAGCGCCCGCGGGCCCGTCCGGGATTCGCCGGGCGGGCCTCAGTCCGTCGCTATCGCGCGGAGCACGTTCATCCGGCCCGCCCTGAAGGCCGGGAGGAGGGCCGCCGCCAGGCCCACCACCGCCGAGCCGGCGAAGACGGCCGCGATCGTGACCCACGGGATCTCCAGCACGCCGAAGCCCTCCAGGGCCAGCACCCGCTGCGCCGTCGCGCCCCAGCCCAGGCCCAGACCCAGGCCGAGCAGCGCGCCGAAGAGGGCGATCACCACCGACTCCAGCCGCACCATCCGCCGCAGTTGCCGCCGCGACAGGCCGATGGCCCGCATCAGCCCGATCTCCCGCGTCCGTTCGATCACCGACAGGGCGAGAGTGTTCACCACACCCAGGATCGCCACCACGATCGCCAGCGCCAGCAGCCCGTAGACCAGGTTCAGCACCTGCCCGATCTCGTCCTCCAGCATCTGCTTGTAGTCGGCCTGATCCGACACCTGGTACTGCGGGAACGCCTCCAGGCTCTCCCGCAGCGCCGCGTACGCCGCCGCCTCCCGGCCCTCCTCCGCACTGGCGAACATCAACTGGCTCAACGGCATCAGATCCGCCGGCAGATGCGCCCGCGCCGTGTCCTGGCTCAGGTACATCGCGCCCTTGTCGAAGACCGTGTCCTCCGACGTGATCGCCCCCACCGTCAGCGCCACCGTCTCGCCGCCCACGAACCGCGCCGTCAGCTCGTCGCCCACCGACAGCCCGTGCTCCTCGGCGAACGACTCGCTCACCGACATGTGGTCCGGCTCGTACGCCGCCGACAGCTCGCCCGCCACCGTCGGCGTCCGAAGGTCCTCCGCGTATGTCGCGTCCGCCGCGATGACCTCCTCCGCCGCCGTCCGGCCGTCCGGCGTCGTCAGCTCCACCATCACCGCCGCGTAGTCCGTGACATGCGCCAGCCCCGGCGTCGAGCGCACCGCCTCCGCCGCCTCCGGCGTGATGAGCTGGTCCGACGTCGTGTCGATGATGAAGTCGGCGCCCACCGACCGGTCGAGCTGGTCCGACGCCGACGCCACCACCGAGGCCCCGACCACCGACAGCGATCCCACCAGCGCCAGCCCGATCATCAGCGCGCCCGCCGTGGCCCCCGTGCGCCGCGGGTTGCGCCGCGCGTTCCGCCCGGCCATCCGGCCCACCGGGCCGAACATCCGCAGCACCACCGCGCTCAGCACCCGCACCGCGCCACTCGCCAGCAGCGGTCCCACGACCACCGCGCCGACCAGCGTCAGCAGCAGCCCGGCCGACAGGTACAGCGACCCCTCGGCCGCCTCGTCCGCCATCCCGGCCTCGACCAGCGCCGCCACGCCCGCGGCCGTCAGCAGCAGCCCGACCGCCGCGCGGCCCTTCCCGGCCGCCGCGTCACCCGGCGTGCCCGCGTCCCGCAGCGCCGCCATCGGCGACACCCGGCTCGCCCGCCGCGCCGGCAGCCAGGCCGCGACCACCGTGGCCAGCACGCCCACCGCCATGCCGACGACCGGCGTGGTGACGTTCACCGTCAGCTCGGACGTGTCCAGGTTCACCCCGGCCGCGCCCATCAGCTCCATCAGGCCGATCGCCAGCCCGACCCCCGCGCCGACGCCGACCGCCGACCCGATGACCCCCAGCAGCAGCGCCTCCACCAGCACCGACCGGTTGACCTGGCGGCGCCCGGCCCCGATCGCCCGCATCAGCCCGATCTCCCGGGTGCGCTGCGCGACCAGCATCGAGAACGTGTTGACGATGAGGAAGATGCCCACCAGCACCGCGATCCCCGCGAAGCCGAGCATCGCGTAGCGGATGACGTCGAGGAAGCCGAGGTCCTCGCTCATCTGCGCCTTGTTCTCCGCCCGCGTCTCGACGTCGAAGCCCGCGCCGAGCCCCTCCGCGACCCGCCGCTTCAGCTCCTCGTCACCGACCCCGTCCGCGGCCAGCACGTCCACCGAGCTGATCACGTCCGGCGCGCCCAGCAGCTCCGTCCGCGCGGCCCCGGGCTCCAGCAGCACGTACGCCGCCCCCGGGTTCGTGCCGCGGAACTCCGCGAAGCCCGTCACCTCCACCACGAATCGGCCCGGCACGGCGATGATCTCCAGCTCGTCACCGATCGCCACGCCGTTCTGCTCCGTCATGTCCACGTCGACCAGCGCCTCGCCGGGCCCGCCCGGCGCCTCCCCGGCCGCCAGCTCCATCGTGCGCTGGGTGGCCGGCCCCCAGTCGCCGCCGAACGTCGGCCCCGCCGAGGCGCCCACGTCGTCCCCGTCGGCGTCGACCACCGTGATGCCGCCGCTGAGCACCAGCCCGTCGGCCCGCTCCACACCGTCGATGGCACGGACCCGCTCCACCACGTCCGCGGGCAGCGTCTCCTCCCGGCCGGTGTCCTGCGCGTTCTCCTCCTCCGCCGGATCGACCGTCACATCGGCGGCGACGGTGTCGAAGAACGTGTCGAACGTCCGGTTGAGCGTGTCGGTGAAGACGAGCGTGCCGCAGACGAACGCCACGGACAGCACGATCGCGATCCCCGACAGCACCATGCGTCCCTTGTGCGCGAAGAAGCTCCGCAGGGACGTCCGCATGACCGTCATGCCACCCGCCCCCGCGCGTCGAAGCGGCGCATGCGGTCCAGCACCAGATCCGCCGTCGGGTTCAGCATGTCGTCGACGATCCGCCCGTCCGCCAGGTACAGGACGCGGTCGGCGTGGGCGGCGGCGGTGGGGTCGTGGGTGACCATGACGACGGTCTGGCCGAGTTCGTCGACGGAACGGCGCAGGAAGCCGAGGATCTCGGCGCCGGCGCGGGAGTCGAGGTTGCCGGTCGGCTCGTCGCCGAAGATGATCTCGGGCCGGGCGGCGAGGGCGCGGGCCACGGCGACGCGCTGCTGCTGGCCGCCGGACAGCTCGGTGGGCCGGTGCTTGAGGCGGTCGGCCAGCCCGACGGTGGCGACGACGCGCCGCAGCCACTCGCGGTCGGGCCGGCGACCGGCGATGTCCATCGGGAGGGTGATGTTCTCCAGGGCGTTGAGCGTGGGCAGGAGGTTGAAGGACTGGAAGACGAAGCCGACGCTGTCCCGGCGCAGCCGGGTGAGCTTCCGGTCCTTCAGGCCGGTGACCTCGGTGGCGCCGAGCCAGACACGACCGGCGGTGACGGTGTCCAGACCGGCCAGGCAGTGCATCAGCGTCGACTTCCCCGACCCCGACGGGCCCATGATCGCGGTGAACGCCCCCCGCTCGATGTCCACCGACACCCCGTCCAGCGCCACCACCCGCGTCTCACCGGCGCCGTACGCCTTCACCACGCCCTCGGCCCGCGCGGCAACCGCCGTACGAGTCCCCCTCATGACCGTCGCCACGTCGGATCCCCTCTGCTGCTCTTCTGCACTGCCTTGTCAGGTACGCAGGCAACAGTGCCGTCCGGGGCATCCCCGCACGATGGTGTGCGTCGCCGTATCCGCCGGGGGGTTTACCCCACCCCCGGGCCTCCGGCAGCCCCACCGGGCGCGTACATCCGCGCGATCACGTCCTCGATGTCCGGCTCCCGCAGCGACAGGTCCACCAGCGGAAACCCCTCCGCGATCCGCGCCACCAACGGCGCCGCGCTCCGCGACGCGGGGAACGCCAGCCACTGCCGCGGCCCCTCCACCCGCACCGTCCGCGCCCCCGCCACCTCGATCGGCGGCAGCTCCCGTTCCAGATCCACCACCAGCGTCCGCTCGCTCTCGCCCACCTCGTGCAGTCCCGCCGGCGCCCCGTCGTACATCAGCCGCCCGTGGTCGATCACCATCACCCGGCCGCACAGCTGCTCGATGTCGGTCAGATCGTGCGTCGTCAGCAGCACCGTCGTGCCCAGCTCCGTGTTCAGATCGCGCAGGAACCCCCGCACCCGCGCCTTGCTGACCACATCGAGCCCGATCGTCGGCTCGTCCAGATACAGCACGTCCGGATCGTGCAGCAGCGCCGCCGCGATGTCCCCCCGCATCCGCTGCCCCAGCGAGAGCTGCCGCACCGGCACGTCCAGCAGCGCCCCCAGGTCCAGCAGCTCCACGCACCGGTCCAGATTCCGCCGGAACCGCGCCTCCTCCACCCGGTACATCCGCCGCACCAGGCCGTAGGAGTCCCGCAGCGGCAAGTCCCACCACAGCGTCGTCCGCTGCCCGAACACCACACCGATCCGCCGCGCCAGCCTCGTCCGCTCCCGCGACGGATCGATCCCGGCCACCCGCAGCCGCCCGCCGCTCGGCGTCAGAATGCCCGTCAGCATCTTGATCGTGGTCGACTTCCCCGCGCCGTTCGGCCCGATGTAGCCCACCATCTCCCCGCGCGCCACCCGGAACGAGATGCCGTCGACCGCCCGCACCTCCTCCCGCACCCGCCGGATCCGCCACAGCCCGCCGGTTCGCCGCCGGCGACGGACCCGGAACACCTTCTCCAGCCCGTCCACCTCGATCAGCGCCCCGTCGTCGGCCCGCGCATCGGTCATGCCGCTCAACTCCCCGTACTCCGATAGCTCCGCACACCCACCCGCCACGCCGGGGCGGCCACCGCGCACATCACGGCCGCCACCGCCGGGGACGCGACGTCCACCCAGCCCGGCAGGCCCAGCGGGTCGTCGCGGCCCAGCAGCCGCAGCACGGGCAGCCAGTTGACGAAGGCCAGCGGCACGACGAACGTCACCCCGCGCACCAGCTCCTTCGCGAAGATCGTCGGCGGGTGCTGGAGCAACGTGTTCCCGCCGTACGTGAACGAGTTCTGCACCTCGGCCGCGTCCTGCGCGACGAACTGGAACGCGCCGCCGAGCGCGTAGATCGCGCCGAAAATCACCGCGCCCGCCACCACCGTGACCACCAGCAGCAGCACGCGCCCCGCCGACCAGTCCAGCTCCAGCCGGGTCAGCGCCCACCCCAGCACGAACAGCCCCTGCGCCACCCGCCCGATGCGGCGCAGCGCGAACCGGTCCGCCGCCACCTGCGCGAAGACCGGCGCCGGCCGCACCAGCAGCACGTCCAGCGTCCCGTCCCTGATCCGGCCGCCGACCCGGTCGAGATTCCCCAGCACCAGATCGGCCAGCCCCAGCGACACGCTCGTCGTCCCGTACAGCAGCGCGACCTCCGCCACGGTGAAGCCGCCCAGCTCCTCCACGTGGGAGAACATGATCGCCAGGGCCACGAAGTCCAGCATCGACCCCACCGCGCTGCCCACCGTCATCAGCACGAACGACGTCCGGTACGTCAGTGCCGAACGCACCCACATCCCCACGATCAGCCCGTAGGCACGCAGCCCCTCACCCACCCTGGACCACCACCTTGCGCGTCGCCAGGGACTGCACCGCACGCCCGAGCAGGAGCAGCACCACCGCCCACCCCGCCTGGAAGGCCAGCACCCCGGCCACCGCCGCGACCCCCTCGTGCCGCCCCAGCAGCACATCGGCCGGCACCTGGAGCAGCGCCGCCCAGGGCAGCCAGCGCGCCACCTCGCCCAACCCGCCGGGGAACACCGTCAGCGGCAGCACCATCCCGGAGAAGAAAATGGCCAGCAGCGTGCCGAACATGTTCATCCCGGACCCGTCCAGCAACCAGAACGCGGTGAGCGCGATCAGGTACCGGATCGCGAAACTCACCACCACGGCCAGCGCCACCGAGCCCAGGAACAGCAGCCAGGTCCCCGGCCGCGTCGGCAGCGCCAGCTCGAACGCGAGCGCCCCCACGGCCAGCGGCACCACGCCCCGCCCCAGCAACTGGAAGGCCGCGCGCCCGGCATCGGAGGCCAGCCACCACATCTGCAGATCGGCCGGCCGGTACAGGTCGATGGCCACGTCCCCGCTGCGGATGCGTTCCTGCAGCTCCTCCTGGAACCCGCCGCCCAGCAGCGACACCGCGCCGATCAGGGCCTGGCCGGTCCAGACGAACGTCAGCGCCTGCGCCTGGTCGTAGCCACCGAGCTGGGGCCGCTGGGACCAGAGGGCGACAAAGGTGTAGGCGTAGATGAAGCCGAAAACGGTGTTGGTGAAGACCCCGGCCGCGGTCGCCAGCCGGTAGGTCGCGTAGCGCCGGAAACCGCCGGCCGCGACTGCCCGGTACAGCCCGGACCTCCGCCGCATCGCCACTCCCCCTCCCCTCCGCAAAGGCGCAAGAGCCTAGCGGCGCCGACGCCGGGGCGGCCACTGCTTTTCGCGGCCCCCGGCGATGAGTCGTAGGTCACAGCGGCCGGCCCAAGGGGCCCCCGGATCCGGTCCCCTGACTGGGCGACAGGGCAGCACGCCCCGGTGGCCCGGTCTCAACTTGACACCGTCCGGGGCGGTCCGTAGGGTCCTTCGAGCTTGCCCGGAATACAGACTCCACGGTCGATTTGGCTCGGCCGGCGGAATCCTCTACGGTAGTGAGCAACTCCTCCCGGCTCAGCGGAAGTTCGAGAAATCGAGCGTGATAGAGTCGGGAACACCGAAGGGAAGCGCCCGGGGGATCCTGAGAGGGATCTGAAGGAAGCGTCCGTTCCTTGAGAACTCAACAGCGTGCCAA
>NZ_JBPQTQ010000195.1:0-7627 GCF_051386415.1 Streptomyces sp. URMC 129 | reverse complement strand
CCCCTCCCGCCGCCCGCCGTCGTCCCCCGGCCGCAGCATGGCGACGATCGTCGGCGTGATCGTGATCCTCCTCGCGGCCATCGTCTTCGCCAACCAGTCCCGCGACGGCGACGGCGACGCGTCGTCCCAGGACACGGCGGACAGCACCGCGGAGCCCACGTCCCCCACCGGCGAAACCCCGGTCGAGGACTCCACCAACGGCATCCCCTCCGGCTTCCCCCAGACAGAACAAGGCGCCCAGAGCGCCGCCGCGAACTACGCGGTGGCCCTCGGCGGCACCGAAATGTTCAACCCGGACGAACGCCGGACGATCGTGGACACGGTCAGCGCCTCCACCTCCCGCGCGGACCTCCAGGCGGCGTTCGACGCCGACTACAGCCCCCAGCTCAACGAGAGCATCGGCCTCGACGCCGAGGGCCGCGTGGCGGACGGGTACACCTTCGTCAACCGGACCATGCCCGTCGGCACGTCGGTGACGAGTTACTCCGCCACCACGGCGGAGATCGCGGTGTGGTGCTCCGGGCTCTTCGGCATCGCGGGCACCGACTCGCAGAGCCCGGTACGGACCAGCTGGTTCACCATGAGTTTCACTCTGGTCTGGGAAAACGCAGACTGGAAGGTGGTCTCCACCGACCAGTCGGAGGGACCGACCCCCGTGAGCGGCGACAACCTGGTCTCCGGCGCGGACGAGATCGCGGAAGCGGTCGAAGAGTTCGGAGGGTTCACCTATGCGCGTTAGCCCCCGCCTCCGCCTCGCCACGCTGGCGACGGCTTCCGCAGGCACCCTGGCGCTCGGCTTCGTCCAAGCGCCCCTCGCCCGCGCCGACGAGGAGGACTGCGAGCTCATCTCGGGCGCGGCCAGGGACTATTGCGAGGGCGACACGCCGGGCGGCGACTCCGAGGACAGCGGCGGGGGCGGGATCGACGATCCGCTCAGTGATTCCCTCGATCCTCTGTCCTCCCTCGCCAGTGGCTGTGCCGACGCCGCCGCCTGGATCGTCAACGAGTTGTCCGATCTGGTCGAGAACACGACCAACGTCGACTTCACCAACGCCTCCTTCCTCCGCCAGTACGCCGTCGTCTTCGCCGCCTCCACCGTCCTGACGCTCGTGCTGTGGCTGCTCGCCATCGTCAAGCGCGCCATCCGCGGCGTGCCGCTGAGCACCGCGCTGTCCGAGGCCGTCGGCTTCCTCTGGCTCACCGTGATGGCCTCCGCCTTCACCCCCCTCGGCCTCTACGTCGTGGTCTCCGCCACCGACGGCGTCACCGAGGCGATCGTGGCCGGGACCGGGGACAACTCCGACGCGTTCTTCGGCGACTTCGCCGCCGCCCTCGAATCCGGCGAGGACATCGGCGGCGGCCCGATCATGCTGATCGTCGTCTCCCTCATCTCCATCCTCGCCGCCGGCGTCCTCGCCCTGGAGCTCGTGATCCGCGCCGCCATGCTCTACGTCGGCGCGCTCCTCGGCACCGCCGTCTATGCCGGCCTGGTCGACAAGAACCTCTGGGGCCACGTCCGCCGCTGGGCCGGGATCATGGTCGCGGTCATCCTCATCAAGCCCGTCATCGTGATCGTGCTCGGCCTCGCCGGCGCCCTCACCACCGAGGAGGGCCCCACCGCCGTCTCCTCGATCATCTCCGGGCTGGCCATCATCCTCCTGGCCATCTTCGCGTCCGCCATGATCTACCGCTTCGTGCCCGGCTTCGGCGACGAGATCGTCAACCACCGCCAGATGCGCCAGGACACCTCGAACCACGCCGCCAAGGTCGCCATCGCCACCCCGGCCACCATGCTCCGCCAGGGCATGAGCACCCACGGCACCCGCGACGGCGGGACCGGCGGCGGTGGCGCGGGCACCGGCGGCACGGGCGGCGGACGCCCGGCCAACCCCCTGGCCGGCGGTGTCGCCGCACACGGCACCCGTTCCGGCCAGTCCGGGCCGTCGTCGTCCCCCGGCCCCAGCAACCGCACAGGACATCAGGGAAATCAAGGAGGTAGCCGGTGAGCGCCCCGCCGCAGACCTTCACCAGGCGCCGCACCTATCTGATCGGGCGGGCCCGGCCCCAGGCCATCGTCGGCAGGAATCGCGAGACGGGCGAGATCGCCCTCATCGTCATCGGCGCGTTCCTCGGCATGATGAGCGGCCTGCTCGTCCCCGTCCTGCTCCTGCGCATCATCGGCCTCGCCGGCTTCCCCGTGCTGGCCTTCGCCGCGGTCTACATGCCGTACAACGGCCGGACGTTCTACAAGTGGTTCGAGATCAACCGCTCCTACCGCCGGACCCTGCGCCGCGGCGCGACGTACCGGTCGAGCGCCCCGGAGGCCGGCACGATGCTCGACGGCCGCGAGGTCGAGATCGGCGCGCCCCCCGGCGTCGGCCGGGTCCGGTGGCTGGCCGCCGCGTTCGGCCCCGACGAGCTGGCGGTCCTGCTGCACAGCGACCGGCGGACCATCACCGCGGCCATCGAGATCGAGGGCCCCGGCGTGGGCCTGCGCGACAGCGAGGACCAGGAGGCCCTGGTCGAGCGGTTCGGCACGCTGCTGAAGCACGTCGCGAACGGCGACGGCCACGTGACCCGCCTCCAGATGCTGGCCCGCACCCTGCCCGCCGACCCCGACGCGCACGCCAACGACGTGCGCGAGCGCGGCGACGTGAACGCGCCGCACTGGATCCAGGACTCCTACGAGCAGTTGCAGTCCATGGTCTCGACCTCCAGCGAGCAGCACCGGGCCTACCTGGTGGCCTGCATGCACCACTCGCGCGAGCTGGCCAACGAGGCCCAGGCCATCGCCCGCGCCTCCCGCGTCTCGCGCCCCGCCGCGGGCCAGCGCCGCATGACGCAGGACGAGGCGCTCGCCGTCGTCATGGCACGCGAGCTGACCGACATCTGCGCCCGCCTGGCCGAGGCCGACATCCGCGTCCGGCAGCCGCTCGGGGAGGCCAGGCTCGCCTCCCTCATCCACTCCATGTACGACCCGGACCACCCGATCGACCACATCCAGGCCATGTCCAAGCGGAACGCCTGGCCGGCCGAGCTGGACGCCCGGGAGGCGACGTACCTCCAGGCCAAGACCCGCGAGTCGGACACGCGGGAGCCCTGGTGCCACGCCACCGCGTGGATCAAGGAGTGGCCGATGACCCCGGTCGGGGTCAACTTCCTGGCGCCGCTGCTCGTCCACACCCCCGACGTCATCCGGACCGTCGCCGTCTGCATGGACCTGGAGCCGACCGAGATCGCCATCGAGCGCATGCTGACGGAGAAGACCAACGACGAGGCCGAGGCGTCCCGCGCCGCCAAGATGAACCGCACGGTCGACCCGCGCGACGTGGCCGCCCACGGCCGCGTCGACCAGCGCGGCGACGACCTGGCCTCCGGCGCCGCCGGAGTGAACCTGGTGGGCTATATCACCGTCTCTTCCCCCCATCCCGAAGCCCTCGCCCGCGACAAGCGGACTATCCGCGCGTCCGCTGGTAAGTCATATTTGAAGCTTGAGTGGTGCGACCGCGAGCACCACCGGGCGTTCGTCAACACGCTTCCCTTCGCCACCGGAATCCGGCGATGAGCGCCGCCGCCGCGTGAGCGACGGCACGACGACAACCGCACGACCGCAGGGACGACCGCAGGGACGAAAAGGACGCGGAGGACGTAGACGAATGGACGTGAAGGAGGTGCTGCCACCATGTCGCCGCGCGACCCGCTGACCGCCATCACCGACGCGTTCACCAGCCTGCTCTTCGGCAGGACGGAGACCACCCGGCTGCCCGTGCGTACCTCCACCGGGCAGGCGCAGGCCGTCTACCTGCCCACCGCCGCGCCCGGCCTGGGCGACTCCGGCGTGATCATCGGCCGCGAGGTCTACTCGGGCAAGGGCTACATCTACGACCCGTTCCAGCTCTACGGCCAGCAACTGCCCGCCCCGCACTGGCTGGTGCTCGGCGAGTCCGGCAACGGCAAGTCGGCGCTGGAGAAGACGTACGTGCTGCGCCAGCTCCGTTTCCGCGACCGGCAGGTGATCGTGCTCGACGCCCAGGGCGAGGACGGCGTCGGTGAGTGGAACCTGATCGCGGAGGAGCTGGGCATCACCCCGATCCGCCTCGACCCGATGGCGGCCCTCGACGGCAACGTCCGGCTCAACCCCCTGGATCCGGCGATCACCACGACCGGCCAGCTCGCCCTGCTCCGCACGATCATCGAGGTCGCCCTCGGCCGCTCGCTCGACGAGCGCGCCGGCTTCGCGCTGAAGGTCGCGCACGCCTATGTGAACCAGACGACCACCGAGCGCCAGCCGATCCTCTCCGACATCGTGGAGCGGCTGCGCCACCCCCTGCCGGAGGCGGCGGACGCGATGAACGTCGAGCTGGAGGACGTCCGCGCCTGGGGCCTCGACGTGGCCCTGGTCCTGGACCGGCTGGTGGACGGCGACCTGCGCGGCATGTTCGACGGCCCGACGACGGTCGGCATCGACCTCGACGCGCCCCTGATCGTCTTCGACCTCTCGCACATCGACCGCAACTCGATCGCGATGCCGATCCTGATGGCGATCGTCGGCGTGTGGCTGGAGCACACCTGGATCAGGCCCGACCGGAAGAAGCGCATCTTCCTGGTCGAGGAGGCGTGGCACATCATCAACTCGCCGTCCGTGGCCCAGCTCTTCCAGCGCCTGCTGAAGTTCGGCCGCCGGCTCGGCCTCTCCTTCGTCGCCGTCGTCCACCACCTCTCCGACGTCGTGGACGGCGCCGCCGCCAAGGAGGCCGCCGCCATCCTCAAGATGGCGTCCACCCGCACCATCTACGCCCAGAAGTCCGACGAGGCCAGAGCCACCGGGCAGGTGCTCGGCCTGCCGCGCTGGGCCGTCGAGATCATCCCGACCCTCACCCCCGGCATGGCCGTCTGGGACGTCAACGGGAACGTCCAGGTCGTCAAGCATCTGGTCACCGAGGCCGAGCGCCCGCTCGTCTTCACCGACCGCGCCATGACGGAGTCCTCGCCCCGGGCCCTGCCCGAGGAGGAGCTTCTCCCCGCCGCGGACGACCCGTTCGAGGCGGAGACGGAGGCCCGTGTGATGTCCTTCGAGAAGCGGCAGGGAGTCGGGTAGCGCAGGACCGGACCGGACCGCCACCCAGGAGTCAGAACGATGTCCCACGACCAGCGCGCACCCCGGCACCCCGCGAGCACCCCCGTCCGCCGCGGAGGCGGCGGCGTGCCCGACGCGCTGCTGGTCGGCACGCTGGCGGCGCTGGTCGGCCTGACCGCGTTCACGTGGTCGGCCACCTGCCTCGCCGGGTGGCTGCGGCACGGCGCGTGGCCGGAAGGCGTGTCGTTCCCGGCCACCGCGTCGGCGATGCGGTCGCTGCTCACCGCGCCCGGCGACATCCCCGGCGCCTGGCCGGACGCGGCCCCGGAGACGCTGCCGACCGCGTCGCTGATGTGGCTGGTCTTCCTCGGCCAGGTGGCGGTCCTGTTCGCCACCGTGCTGTGGGTGATGATCCGCCTGGCGCGCTGGCGGGCCCGCCGCGAGGCACCGCGCGAAGAGCACGAGCCCGGGCCCGCTCCGGCACCGGCACCGGCACCGGAGGAGGCCGCCCCGGCCGCCCCGGTCGGCCCGGTCGCCCCCGCGGTCGCCGCGCCCCTGCCGCCGCCCGTCACGCCCGCCCCTCGGGAGGCGACGGCTCCGCCGGCTCCGGCCGTCGCGTTCGAGGAACGGGACACGGAGAGCGCGGTGGTGGACGCGCCGGCGGGGCTGGTGGTCATCGACCCGGACGGCCGCCTGTGGACCACGACCGGCCGCCGTCGCCGCGTGCACGGCCCGGTGCACGTCTACGACCCGGGGCATGTCACCGACGCCGCCGTCCGGCTGCGCTGGGCACCCCAGCGCGGCTGCGAGGACATGCTGCTCGCCCGCCGCCGGGCCGCCGCCCTGCTGGGTCCCTTCCGGCCGACGGAGCCCGTGTTCCAGCTCGACGCCGACGCGGCCGAAACGCTGCTGCGCTGCTACCTGCACGCCGCGTCCCTCGCCGGCGCCCCGTTCACCCAGGTGCACCGCTGGGCGAACGGCCGGTCGACGAGCGAGCCCGCGAAGATCCTGCGCACCCACTCCCGCGCGGCGGGCGGCGCGTCGATGGAGCTGGAGAGCACGCTGACGTCGCACCCGGGACGCCGGGACGCCGCGCTGCGGCTCATCGGGCGGGCGCTGGCGGGCCTTGAGCAGCTGCACATCCGTCAGGCGTGCACCCCCGGCCGCGTCGACGCGCTGGCCCTGGACAACCTGACGGGTGAGAGCGCGACGCTCTACATCGTGGGCGACCGCAAGGAGACGGCGGGCCTGCGCACGGCCCTGCTGGACGCGCTTGCCACGGACCAGCCGACGCTGACCGTCCTCGACCGGACGTGATCCAACCTCTCAAGCCGGGCGGCGGCAGACGTACTCCGCATAGGTCGGGGCCGGGAAGGCACGGCCGGTGATTTCCGGGCGGGCGCGGTGCGGCATGCCTTCGCTCTTCGCGGACGTGGGTGGCGACGTCCTCGCGGGTGAAGCCTCGCCCTCGGGGCGTCCCTCTGTCCCGATCCACCGCTCCAGATGCGCGTCGGCCTCGGCCACGCGGAAGCTGTAGATCACGTCCCACAGGTAGAACGTGCCGCCGGGGCGGAGCACCGCGGCGATGCGGAGCAGGGCCTGCTGCTTCCAGAAGTCGGGGAGCTGGTGGAGCGCGGAAGTGGTGATGACGACATCGGCCGGCCCCCCGGCGGCGTTGTCGAGCGTCTGCGGGGAGACGTCCACATCGTGCGCCTCGGCGCCGCGTGCGGCGGCCCGGATCACCAGGGCCCCGGTGCCGCAGCCCAGATCGACGAGGCGGGTGACGGCCGTAACACCGAGGCGGTCGTGGTCGGCCACGGCCTGGGGGCTCGCGAGGTCGACCCCGACTGATGCATACCCCCGGACGGTCAGCCCGAGGCCGGCTTGAGCGCCAGCTCGTAGGCCCGCAGGGAGGTGTCGCGCGGGTCCCGGTCCGAGCCGCCGGTCGGCCGGAAGCCCAGCGACGCGTAGAAGCGGGCGGCCCGCTTGTTGTTCTCGTGGACGCGGAGCCGGACTTCGAGCCCGTCGGCCCAGTCGATCGCGGCCTCCATCAACTGGGCGGCGAGCCCGGTCCCCCGGTGCTCGGGCAGCATGTAGACCCCGACCACGTAGACCAGCTGCCGCTTGCCGAAGGCGCCGACCATTCCGCCCCATGTCCCGTCGTCGGTCTCGCCGATGAAGATCACGCTTTCCCGCCCCGCGGCCCGGCGCTCCCACTCGTCGCGGGTCAGGCGCACGGCCTCCTCGTAGGGCTCGAAGAAGGCCACCGGCGCGACAGGATCCCGCAGGGCGGCAAGACGCAGCTCTCTGAGCTTTTCCCAGTCGTCGCGGTGGGTTTGCCGGACCTTGTACGCCATGCGCAGATGGTTCCACCCGGCCCGGCGGACCGCAACGCCCTCACGGCGGATCCCGGTCGAGCACAAAAACGACAAGGCCCGCCGACAAATTTCGGCGGGCCTTACTCATCCATCTTCCAATAATTGTCCGGCGGTGTCCTACTCTCCCACACGGTCCCCCATGCAGTACCATCGGCGCTGGAGGGCTTAGCTT
>NZ_JBPQTQ010000194.1:0-7804 GCF_051386415.1 Streptomyces sp. URMC 129 | reverse complement strand
GGAGGGCGGGCAGGCCGCGCTGCCGGAGCCGGTCCTCGGCACCGGTGTCCGCGACCATGCCGCCCTCGGCCCACGGCCCCCAGGCGATGGCGGTGGCGGCCAGGCCGCGTGCGCGGCGCCGTTCGGCCAGCGCGTCGAGGGCGGCGTTCGCGGCGGCGTAGGCGGCCTGGCCGCCGCTGCCCCACACGCCCGCGATGGAGGAGAACAGCACGAACGCGTCCAGCGGCCGGTCGCCCAGGAATTCGTCCAGGTGCGCGGCGCCCGCGGCCTTGGCGGCGAGTACGGCGGTGAACTCCTCGGCGGTGGTGTCGGCCAGCATGCCGGGCGTGCCGACACCGGCCGCGTGCACGACGGCCGTCAGGCCGTCACCGATCCCGTCGAGCAGCGCGGCCACGGCATCCCGGTCGGCCATGTCGCAGGCCGCCACCGTCACCTGGGCCCCCAGCGCCTCCAACTCGGCGGTGAGCGCGGCGGCTCCCTCGGCGGCCGGGCCGCGGCGGCTGGTGAGGATCAGGTGTTCGGCGCCGTCGGCGGCCAGGCAGCGGGCGACGTGGCCGCCGAGCGCGCCCGTTCCGCCGGTGATCAGGACGGTGCCGCGCGGCAGGCCGGTGCCCGGGGCGGTGCGGGGTGCGGTGGCGGGGGCCGCGTGGACGAGCCTGCGGACGTACACGCCCGAGGTGCGCACGGCGAGTTGGTCCTCCGGCCCGGCGCCCGCGGCGAGGACGGTGGCGAGCCGGTGGGCGGCGCGTTCGTCCAGCGTGGCGGGCAGGTCCAGCAACCCGCCCCAGCGGCGCGGGTGTTCGAGTGCGGCGACGCGGCCCAGGGCCCAGGTCTGGGCCTGGGCGACGGAGGCCGGCGGGTCGGAGGGGCCGATGGACACCGCGCCGCGCGTCACGCACCACAGAGGCGCGTCGATGGCCGCGTCGCCGAGCGCCTGGATCAGGGCGAGTGTGGCGAGCAGCCCGGTCGGTGCCGCCGGGCCGTGGGCGGGGTGGGGTTGCTCGTCGAGGGCCAGGAGGGACAGCACGCCGTCGACGGCGGTGCCGGTGGTGGCCGTCGCGGTGGTGCCCGCGGCGGTGGCGAGTCGGGCGGCCAGCGTGGCGCGGTCCGCCGTGGGCTCGATGGCCAGGGGGACGACCAGGGCTCCCCGGTCCTGCAGCACGTGGACGACGGCGGAAGCCCAGGGGTCGTCCTCCCAGTCGGCGGGCAGCGCGGCGAGCACGGTACGCCCGCCCGGGTCGGCCGGGTCGAGCGCGGGGGCGGGTTTCCACGCGACGCGGTAGCGCCAGCCGTCGACGGTGGTCCGCTCGCGGTGCCGGCGGCGCCAGGCGGAGAGGGCGGGGAGGACGGCGGGCAGCGGGGCGTCGCCGGGGAGGTGCAGCCGTTCGGAGAAGGCGTCGAAGTCTTCGCGTTCGACCGTCGCCCAGAAGTCGGCCTCGGCGGGATCCTGGCCCGCGGGGGCGGTGGGGGTGGACTCCAGCCAGTAACGCTGCCGTTGGAAGGCGTAGGTGGGGAGCGCGACGCGCCGGGCGCCCGTTCCGGCGAGCACCTCGGACCAGACCACCGGCACGCCGTGAACGTGCAGCTCGGCCAGGGCCGTTGTGGCGGACAGGAGTTCCGGCCGGTCCGGCCGCAGGAGGGGGGCCACGAGCGCGCCATCGCCCACCAGGTCGCGGGCGGGCGCGGAGAGGGCTCCGCCGGGGCCGACCTCGATGAACGCGGTCACGTCCCGGCCGGTCAACGTCCGTACGGCGTCGGCGAAACGGACGGGTTCGCGGATCTGGCGCAGCCAGTAACCGGGGTCGGTCATGTCCTCGCCGGTCGCCGTGGTGACGACGGGGAGGGACGGCGCGCCGAACGAGACGGTTTCCAGCTCCGCGCGGAACGCGGCGAGCATCGGTTCCATCAGCGGGGAGTGGAAGGCGTGGGAGACCGCGAGCCGCTTGGTCTTCCACCGGGCCGTCATCTCCGCGACGGCCTGCTCCTCGCCCGACACCACCACCGAGGCCGGGCCATTGACCGCGGCGATACTCACCCGATCCTCGAACCCGGCGAGCCGGGGCAGGACATCGGCCTCCGCCGCCTGCACGGCCACCATCACCCCACCCGGCGGCAGCGCACCCATCAACCGCCCCCGCGCCGCGACAAGCCGCGCCGCGTCGTCCAAAGACAGCACCCCCGCCACATACGCGGCGGCGAACTCCCCCACCGAATGCCCACACACCACATCCGGCCGCACACCCCACGCTTCGAGAAGCCGGAACAACGCCACCTCAACCGCGAACAACCCCGGCTGGGCAAAGGCCGTCTCATGGAGCGCCCTCGGATCGTCCCCGAACACCACCTCCCGCAGGGGACGCGTCAGGTGGGTGTCGAGGTGCGCGCACACCGCGTCGAACGCGTCCGCGAACGCCGGGAACGCGGCGTACAACTCCCGGCCCGTGCCCAGCCGCTGACTCCCCTGTCCCGGGAACAGAAACGCCGTCCGGCCGCCCTTGCGCCGCGCCGTGCCCCGGATGCCGAGGTGGTCGAGGCCGTGCAGCAGTTCGTCGCGGCCGGTGCCGACGACGGCCGCGCGGTGGGGCAGGGCGGCGCGGGTGGTGGCCAGCGACAGCGCGACGTCGGCGGGCGTGAGGCCGGGCCGGTCGATGACGAACGCCCGCAGGCGGGCGGCCTGTTCGCGCAGCGCGTCGGCGTTGTGGGCCGACAGCAGCCACGGCACGGGACGCGGTTCCCCGGCGGGCGGCGCGGCTGGCACGGCCGGCTCGGGCCCGGTGTCCGGTTCTTCTTCGAGGACGACGTGGGCGTTGGTGCCGCTGACGCCGAACGCGGACACGGCCGCGCGGCGGGGACCGACGTTCCCGCTCCAGGCGACGGGCTCGGTCAGCAGCCGGACGGTTCCGGCCGACCAGTCGACGTGCGGAGACGGCTCCTCCACGTGCAGCGTGCGCGGCAGCAGACCGTTGCGCAGCGCCATCACCATCTTGATGACACCGCCGATCCCGGCGGCGGCCTGGGTGTGGCCGATGTTGGACTTCAGCGAGCCGAGCCACAGCGGCCGTTCGGGGGCGCGGCCCTGGCCGTAGGTCGCGAGGAGTGCCTGCGCCTCGATGGGGTCGCCCAGTGACGTGCCCGTGCCGTGCGCCTCGACCGCGTCCACGTCCGCCGCCGACAGGCCCGCGTTCGCCAACGCCTGCCGGATAACGCGCTGTTGGGCGGGCCCGTTGGGGGCGGTCATGCCGTTGCTCGCACCGT
This sequence comes from Streptomyces sp. URMC 129, assembly GCF_051386415.1. Classification (NCBI taxonomy): domain Bacteria; kingdom Bacillati; phylum Actinomycetota; class Actinomycetes; order Kitasatosporales; family Streptomycetaceae; genus Streptomyces; species Streptomyces sp. URMC 129. The sequence goes on along the minus strand of NZ_JBPQTQ010000194.1, from coordinate 4,549 downwards.
CCTGGTTGATCGCGGAGCCGCGCACCACGGCGAGCACCCGGTGGCCGTTGCGGCGGGCGTCGGACAGGCGTTCCACGAGCAGCGCGCCCACGCCCTCGGACCAGCCGGTGCCGTCGGCACCGGCCGCGAACGCCTTGCACCGACCGTCCGCCGCCAGACCTCGCTGGCGGCTGAACTCCATGAAGGCGCCGGGTGTCGACATCACGGTGGTCCCGCCGACCAGGGCCATCGCGCACTCGTCGCGGCGCAGCGCCTGCACCGCGAGGTGCAGGGCGACCAGCGAGGAGGAGCAGGCGGTGTCAACGGTTACGGCCGGGCCTTCGAGGCCGAAGACGTAGGCGAGGCGGCCGGAGATCACGGCGGCGATGTTCCCGATGCCGAGGTAGCCGTCGCAGTTGTCCGGCGACGCGGACAGCCGGGCGTAGTCCTGGCCGCTGTTTCCCGCGAACACGCCGGTGCGGGAGCCGCGCAGGGTGGTGGGGTCGATACCGGCGTGCTCGAAGGTCTCCCACGCCACTTCGAGCAGCAGCCGTTGCTGGGGGTCGGTGGCGAGGGCCTCGCGGGGCGAGATCCCGAAGAACTCGGCGTCGAACTCCGGGGCGTCGTACAGGAATCCGCCCTCGCGCACGTAGCAGGTGCCGGGCCGCGCCGGGTCGGGGTCGTAGAGCGCGTCGAGGTCCCAGCCCCGGTTGCCGGGGAACGGGCCGATGGCGTCCCGCCCGTTGGCCACCAGCTCCCAGAGGTCGTCCGGGGAGCGGACGTCTCCGGGGAAGCGGCAGCTCATGCCGACGATGGCGATGGGCTCGCGCGAGGCGTCCGTGAGGCTCCGGTTCTCTCGCCGCAGGCGTTCCGTCTCCTTGAGCGAGGCCCGCAGTGCCTGAATGAGGCGGTCGTCAGACGTGGTCACGGTGTGTGCTCCCTGTTCCTGTTCAGGCGTCGTTCAGGATTCGCTGTCGCGGAGGGCCAGGTGGACGAGTTCGTCGACGTTCATCGTCGCGATGGAATCCGTGTCGGCCTCGGGGTCGGGGTGGTCCGGGCGGGGCGCGGAATCCGCCAGCCGGAGCAGGGTGGTGAGGATTCCGGCCTCCCTCAGGCGGCGCAGGGGGATCGCCGTCAGCGCGCGGCGGATCTCCTGCTCGTCGGCCTCGGCGGTGGTCGCCCCCGGTGCCGTGTCGGCGGTGTCCGGGGCGAGTTGGGTGCGCATATGGTCCGCGAGGGCGTCGGGGGTGGGGTGGTCGAACGCGGCGGTGGCCGGGAGGCGCAGGCCGGTGGCGGTGGCGAGGCGGTTGCGGAGGTCGACGGCGGTGAGCGAGTCGAAACCCAGATCGCGGAAGGCGCGGTCCGGTTCGATGGCGTCGGCCTCTCCGTAACCGAGGGCCGCGGCGGCTTCCGCCCGGACGATGCCGAGCAGGGTGGCGTGTTGCTCGGCGGCGGGCAGCGGCGCCAGGCGGCGTGCGAGTTCCGCCGTCGCCTCGTCCGTTCCCCTTCCCGTTCCGGTTCCGGTCCCCGTTCCCGACCTCGTTGCCGCCGCGTCGGCGAGGGCCTCGCGGACCTCGGGGAGTCCGTCGAGGAGCGGGCTGGGGCGGCCGATGGTGAACGCGGGCGCGAAGCGGGACCAGTCGACGTCGGCGACGACCTCGGTGATCTCGTCCCGGTCCAGGGCGCTTTGGAGCGCGGCGATCGCGAGCGCCGGCGGGAGGGCGTTGAGTCCGCGCCGCTTCAGGTGCTCCTCGGCGCCGTGCTCGGTCGCCATGCCGCCGTCGGCCCACGGCCCCCACGCCACGGACGTGGCGCGCAGGCCGCGCGCGCGGCGGTGGTGGGCGAGCGCGTCGAGGTAGGCGTTGGCGGCCGAGTACGCGGCCTGGCTGCCGCTGCCCCACACCCCGGACACGGACGAGAACAGGACGAACGCGTCCAGTGGCCGGTCGCCGAGGAGTTCGTCGAGGTGGGCGGCGCCGGTGGCCTTCGCGGCGAGCACGGCGGCCAGTTCGGCGGGGCCGGTGTCGCGCAGCGGGGTGAACTGGGGCAGCCCGGCCGCGTGCACGACCGCTGTGGGGGCGTCCGTTGCGCCCAGTTCGTCGAGGAGTCGTGCCAGGGCGTCGCGGTCCGCGATGTCGCAGGCGGCGAAGGTGACGCGGGCGCCGCGCTGTTCGAGGTCGGCGCGGAGTGCGGCGGCGCCGTCGGCCGCCGCGCCCCTCCTGCTGGTCAGGACCAGGTGTCCGGCGCCCCGGTCCGCGAGCCAGCGGGCGGCGTGGGCGCCGAGCGCGCCGGTGCCGCCGGTGATCAGCACGGTGCCGCGCGGGCGCCAACCGCCGTCCGCCGCACCGGAGTCGGCGCGCGCCGTGGCGCGGGTCAGGCGGGGCACGAAGACGCCGGAGTCGCGCATCGCGTACTGGTCCTCCCGTGTGCCGCCGTCCGCCGGGGCGTCGGCCAGGGCGTCGGCCAGGCGGTCGAGGACACGCGCGGTCACGGCGTCGGGCAGGTCGATCAAGCCGCCCCAGCGGTGCGGCTCTTCGAGCGCGGCGGCGCGGCCGAGGCCCCAGATCAGGCTCTGCGCCGGGCGGCGCGGCGGGTCGGAGGGGCCGATGGAGACGGCGCCGCGCGTCACGCACCACAGCCGCGCGTCCGTGCCGATGTCCCCCATCGCCTGGGCGAGTCGGGCCACGAACAGGGCCGTCTCGTGGCCGTCCCCGGTGGGGAGGGCCAGCACGCCGGTCGCGGGCGGGGGCGTGGTGCCGTTCGGGCGGGTGGCGTCGGCGAGGAGGGCGGCGAGGGCGGCCCGGTCGGCACCGGGGTCGGTGACGTGGACGGTGACCGGTCGCGCGCCGCGCTCCGCCAGCACCCGGGCACACCCCGCCACGGTGTCGTCCTGCCCCGGCCCCCCGGACGTGACCAGCAGCCAGGTGCCGTTGAGGGGCCCGGGGGCGGCCGGTGCGCCGCCGGTGCGGGGCTTCCACGTGAGGCGGTAGCGCCACCTGTCGAGCGTGGAACGCTCCTTGCTGTCCCGGCGCCATGCCGACAGGGCCGTGAACACGTCGTTCAGGGGTGCCCCGGCGGTGATGCCGAGGCGTTGGGCGAGCGCTTGCGGGGTGCCGTGTTCCACGGTGCGCCAGAAGTCGGCGTCCGCCGTGCCGGGCACGTCCGCCGCGCCGGACGGCGTGGCCGGGGCGGCGCGGCCGGTCGCGTCGTCGTCGCTGCCGCCGCCGAGCCAGTAACGGCGGCGCTGGAACGCGTAGGTGGGCAGGTCGGTCGTCCCGCGGCGGGTGCCGCCCGTCCCGCTGGTGCCGCCGGGGAGGGCCGCCGCGAGGTCGCCGGGCAGTCCGCGCACGTGGAGGCCGGCGAGTGCCGTGAGGACCGATTCCTCCTCCGGCCGGTCGGGGCGCAGTGCGGGCAGGGCGGTGACGGCGGGGGTGTGCCCGTCGAGGGCCTGTTCGGCCAGGGCGGTCAGGACGGCGCCGGGTCCCAGTTCGAGGAACGTGGTCGCTCCCTCGGCGGCCAGGGCGCGCAGTGCGTCGTGGAAGCGGACGGCGTGCCGGGCGTGGCGGACCCAGTGGTCGGGGTCGCGCAGCTCCGCCGGCTCGGCCGCGCGTCCGGTGAGGGTGGAGACGAGGGGGATGGCCGGGGTGTGGAAGGGGAGTTCGCGGATCAGGTCCCGGAACGCGGCCAGCATCGGCTCCATCAGCGGCGAGTGGAACGCGTGGGACACGGGCAGGCGCTTGACCCGCCGTCCCCGGGCGGCGAGGCGGTCCGCGATCCGGGACACGGCGTCCTCGGCGCCGGAGATGACCACGGACGCGGGGCCGTTGACGGCGGCGATGTCCACCGGGCCGGTGGCGGCGGTGATCAGCGGCGTGACGTCGGCCTCGGCGGCCTCGACGGCGATCATCGCTCCCTCGTCGGCGGGCAGTTCCTGCATGAGGCGGGCGCGGGCGGCGACGAGGGCGGCGGCGTCGGGGAGGCGGAGGACGCCCGCCACGTGGGCGGCGGCCAGTTCGCCGATGGAGTGACCGGCGAGCAGGTCGGGGCGGACGCCCCAGGACTGGAAGAGGCGGAAGAGCGCCACCTCGACGGCGAAGAGGGCCGGTTGGGTGAAAAGGGTCCGGTCAAGGAGGGCCGGGTCGTTCCCGAGGACGACGTCGCGCAGGGGCCGATCGAGGTGGGTGTCGACGTGGGCGCACACCTCGTCGAACGCGTCGGCGTAGGCCGGGTGCGCGGCGTACAGGTCCCCGCCCATGCCGGGCTGTTGGCTGCCCTGCCCGGAGAACAGCAGCGCGAGCCGCCCGCCCCCGGCGGTGCCGCGTGCGATACCGGCCGGAGCGGTGGCGCCCGCCCGGCCGGCCGCCAGTGCTTCGAGTCCGGCGAGGAGCCCGGCACGGTCACGGCCGATGACGACGGCCCGGTGGTGCATCGCCGTGCGGGTGCTGACCAGGGCGTGGGCGAGGTCGGCGGGCGGCTGGTCGGGGTGGGTGCGGGCGTGCGCCAGGAGCCGCTGGGCCTGGTCGCGGAGCGCGGCGGCGTCGGCGCCCGAGACGGCCCAGGCGACGTGGCG
>NZ_JBPQTQ010000193.1:0-7818 GCF_051386415.1 Streptomyces sp. URMC 129 | reverse complement strand
CGTTCGCCCCGCCCCTGCCCCTGGTGGTGAGGATATCGGCGGCAGGCCCCGCGCGTTACCCGGAATGTTTCACGGAGTGCATATTTTCTCCGGACTCCGGCCACATCCGCGTCGGCTCCCGAGCGCTCCTACGGGTGGGGTCGGCGTCCCGCGGGACCGGCCCCTGGCGCCGGCCGGCCCCGGCAGGCGTCTCCGCGCCGCCTGCTCCAGCGGGAGGCTTCATTCGCCTTTGCCGACGAGCGTGGTCTGGTGCGTGCAGCACGTGTGGTTGTGGTGTCCGGTCAGGTATTGCACGGGGCTGCCGTTCGTGGGTGGCCACATAGCGGCCGTGGCCGAGGCTGGGCCAGCACTCGACGAGGCCGGAGGAGACACGGGTGTGGGCGGGCAGGCCCGTACCCAGGACGTCGGAACGTGATCAGGGATCGCGGGTCGCCGGTCAGGTCGGTTGGCATGCCGGGGTCGGCGGGCAGAACGGAGAACGGGTCCGGCCGCGCGTGCCACGGCCGCACGGGGGTGCGGATGTCGGCGTTTCCCGGCCGGACGTCGTACTCGCCGTAGTCGAAGACCACCTCGAAGCCCCATGCGAGGTCGGAAGGCAGCGGGCTGATGCCGCCGTCGGGCGAGACGTATCCCGACGGTTCCCGTACCGGACGCGCCCCGGATGCAGTGCGGCGGTGTGGGACCGCCCGGTCTCCGGCCCGGCGAGGGCGACCCCCTCGGTGTCCTCCCGCCGGTAGCCCCAGGACTGCACATCACCGCGGGGGTGCAGCACCGTCTGCAACAGCCACTCGGCGATCCGGCCCGCGTCGTCCGGGTCGCTCACCCGGCCGTCCGCGGTCTGCCCGTAGATCCGCACCACCGCGTCGGCGCCGATCACCCGCCAGAAGCGTCGCGTGGCGGAGGCGTGCCAGTGCTCCACCCGCGCGAATGGTCCCTCCTGGCGCAGGTGGTATCGCCGCACCCGGTAGGTCACGCCGCCGACGGCACGGGTGTCCGGCACACCGGCCGCGGGCACCAGCTCCTCGCCGTCGAGGAGGAAGACGTCACCCTCGTCGTAGCGCGGCACGCCCTGGGAGGTGCGCCGGGTAACGGAGGACAGTCCGCCGAGGGAGAAGCCGTGCCCGAAGACGCCGTTGCCGCCGGCCGAGTCGTACACCAGCGCCAGGCGGGGCTCCGTTCCCCGGCAGGGAGAGCAGTTCAGGGGCAGCGTGACCGACAGCCGGCCCGTAGCCGCGTCCGCGATCACGCGGGATCGACCCGGTAGGTGGTGATGACGGCGGCGTGGTCGGAGGGCCACTCGTTGTACCAGACACGCCTGGGTTCGGTCTTCCAGTCGGGGTGCTCCTCGGCGGGCGCGGGCACTCCCGTGACGTGGACGCGCGAATCCAGAACGGTCAGCTTCTTTCCCCTGTGGAAGATGAAGTCGATGCGCTCCTGCGGCTCGATACGAGGTTCGCGCTTGTCCGCGAGCCACAGCGCCGTCGGGGACCATGTGGCGCCGGGCCATGCCTGCGGATCCGGGTGCACCGCGCGGTAGGAATCCTGGAATCCTTTTCGTTCCAGAACCTGGGTGGCGCGGTAGTTGAGTGGTTTGCTGGTCACCTCGGATACCCAGTCATGGTGCGAGGGGCTGTTGAAGTCCCCGAGCACGATGACGGGGCACTCGTCCGCCGCCGCGATATATTTCTTGATCTTCTTGAGAATTCCCTCCTTCATCTCGTGGCCGCACCTCGAGGCCTCCTCGACCTTCTGGACAACGGTGGTGAACCTTTTCTCCCCGTTCCGCTGAGCGTGCGGGCCGTAATGCCAGTAGGCGAGATGAACACAGCACACCTGGACGGTCAGGCCGCCGAGGGTGACCTCGGACCGCAGGAATTCCTCGTCGTATCCGCTGTTGTCCAGGTCGATGGGATAGCGGCTGATCACGCCGATGTCCTTGTCCTCCCCGGCATCGGACTTGATCCTCGGGTACTCGTGGTAGTACCACCCCAGCCGCTCGGCGAGCCGCCGCACGGTGCCCGGCGCCGGGTGCTCGTAGCGATGCACCTCCTGGAGCGCGACGATGTCGACGTTCTGCTCCAGCAGAACGCGCGCCACCTTGCCCAGCCCGTTGCGGACGATCGTGGCGTCGTACCACATGTTCAACGTCGCCACTCGTAGCTGATCGACCAGAGTGGCCTCCGCGCTCCGCACCGGGACCGTCACCGCCACGCTGGTCCCGACGCCGGACCCGGACCCCGGTACGCCGGCGACGACGACGATGTGACCGCTCCGGCCCGCGAACTCACCGGGCGGCGTGCCGCTGATCACGCCATCTGCGGAAACGTCCAGCCATGCGTCGCCGCTGTGCTTGGCAAAGGTCACCTGCCTGCCGAAACTCTCCAGAATTCCGCCGACCTTGATGCTGCACTCCTGGCCGACCACCACGTTCGCCGAGACGAAGGATTCCACGAGAAAATAGGGATCGTGCGTCAATTCGAGGGATAGAGCGGTCGTCAGAGGGAGGATCACCTCGGTCTTCTCGCAGTTCACGGTTTCTTCCGCGATCCCGATGAGCTTGACTGTGTACCGTCCCGGGGAAATCGAATCCTTGCCCTTTTCGGTGGAGATCCCGGAGAACCTGACGACCCCAGCCCGGCCGGGAGCGTACTCGAACGCCCGGTAGTTCTTCCCGGTGCTGCCCTCGGGGTAAAGGCACACTCGGTTGTTTCCCGGTGTGTCGGTCTCGTAGTAGACGAGGATATCGGCCCCGAGGCTGATCCTGCCGGGAGAATAGAGGGAAATTCTGTTTGGCATCGTCTATCCCCTGTGGTTTCCGCTGCCGCCTTGTGCGCGCCCCGCGCCTCAAGGCCGACTCTGCGGCACCACGCCGACCACAGCTACACCGGCACCTCCGAACGGGGCAACACCCCGGCGCGAACGCGAGGCGGAGCGGAACGTTCTCTTGGTCCGAGTACCCCCAACGGGTCACCCAGACCAAGAGATCGGGTCGAGCGGCAAGAAGAGCGGCGAGAGCTGACGGTGAGGTGGTGGCTTCGCCGGCTCGCCGCTGCTCTCCCGGCGGGCGACACCCCGCCGGGGGCACAGGCCGGAACAGTGTCCGGCAGGCGCTTGTCCGCCCGCCGGTCGAGTGCGTAACCGGCTTGGGGCGCGTGCCGGGTCCGGTCCTCGGCACACCGGCGAAGAAGCGCGCTGCCCCGCCGCCGTGCGGCGGGGCCCGGGCGGGGGCGGTGGGGCCGACCGCGACCGGTGGCCGGGGTCCGCCGATCTTCCGGCGGTCTCAGTGCGGGAACGCCTCTTTCAGCAGCTCCAGGAGTTCCTCGCGTCTGGAGTGCCAGCGCTCGGCCACCGCGCGTGGATCGTCGAGCCGGCGGACCAGGTCGAGGTGTCGGGAGGCGTGGTTCTCCACCTGGGGCAGGTTGTCGGAGATCTGCCCCGCCGCGATGCGGCGCCCCACGTCCGCGATGAGCTGGGCAAGGTCCGCGTGGTGAGCCGACTGGAGCGTCCAGCGCAGCGTTCCCGTCCGGCGGAGCAGGACCCGTGCCTCGTCGAAGAGAAGGCGGATCGCCGCGGTGGGGGGAGCCAACTGGAGCCCCTCCGCGGAGTCGAGGACGAGGAGCGACCGCACCAGCGTCACGTCTTCGTCCTGCCACGCACCAACCCGGTCCGCCGGGCGGGCGTCCTCCGGCCGGGCCCGTCTGACCTGGCGGGCCGCGTCCACCCACCTGGAGGCAGCGTTCGCGTCGATGCCCGCCTTGACCCGCAGACTGCTCTCGCCGAGCTCCAGCACGTGGGCGGCGGTGAAGACCCCGGCGGCGATCAGGGGGCCCGGGTGGACCTTGTGGCTCTTCCGCAGCATGTCCACCACCGGCGTGGTGGCCAGCCGGTCCTGAACGCTCCGGTCCCGTTTCGCGTACGCCGCGTCGACGACGTCCCTCTTGGCGTCGCGGACCGTCCTGGCGATCTGTTTCAGGATGGCCGGCTCAAGAGCGAGCTGCTCCTTGAGCCACTGCCGGGCCAGTTTCCGGTCGAACGGCCCGGGCGCGGTCGGCACCGGATCCGGGATCACGCATTCCTCCTCTGGTCACGGTCGTACCGCGGGGGTTCGTTCCCGGACGGTGAACCCGCCATGGTCCGCAGCAACGCCATGAACGCGTCAGCCCGCACGCGGGGCGAGGGCGACCGTACGTCCTGGGCGATGTGGCCCAGCGGGTTCGCCCGCTCGGCCTGGTAGACACGCAGGCGTTCCCGGTGTGCCGCGTCCCAGTCGTGCAACAGGCCGGAAACCCGGACCCAGAACACCCAGGCGACGGGGAGCACCACAAATCCGCCCGGCACCCGGCCCAGGTCGTGCACCAGTACACCCCCGACGACCGGAAACGCGACGGCGGCACCCCCCGCCAGCAGCACGATCAGCACAGCGGCCTTGCGCACCGGCGCGACGCCCCGGACGGCCGACGGCGACAGCGGCGGCCGGTACGCCCCGCCCAGCCGCCACGCCCCGGGAACCTTGAACACCGCGGTGACCAGGGACAACGTGGCCAGAATCCCGGACAGGGTACGCGCGATGGCCGGTTCGGCCGCGCCCCACACCAGCCAGCTCACGGCGACCATGGCCGCACCCCACACCGCGAACCACGCCACGGCCCGCAGAACGGCGCCGCACCGGCTCGCGGCGGACAGTCTCGCGACCTCGGCGGCGGCCCACCCGCGGTCGTGCTCCAGCACGGCGGTGTGCATCATCCGGCCGAAGAACTCCCGCTGCCGTGCCTCGACCATTTCCTGGGCCGTCCGGCGCGCCTCGGCGACGGCGAACGCCGTCATGTCGATGCGCAGCAGTCGGCCGACGGGGCTGTCCGGGACGCCGTGCCGAGCGACCAGCCAGTCGTACCACCCCACCGTTCCCGGCGTCGGCGGCTCCAGCCGCCCGGCCGCGGCCCGGAGCGACTCCCGGGCGTCCGCACCGGGCAGTACCGCCGCCAGCAACAGCCCGCGGGCCGGGCCGCGCGCCCACTCCCGCACGTCGTCCGGCAGCGAGTCGTCGGCCTCGTCGACCAGCCGCCACCACGCGGCGCACGCCTCGTCCCACGCCTCCTGCGTCCCGCGCAGCGGGTGCAACGCGGCGAACTCCGACAGCGCGTCGAGCAGCGCGCCCCCGCCCAGGTCCTGGTAGAGCCGGTGGGCGGGGCCGTCGTCGGCCAGCCGCCCGGCGAGGCACGCCTCGGTCAGCCCGGCCAGTGTGACCCGCTCGCCGCGCCAGACCGGCTCACCGTCCCGGTCCAGCCACGCCAGCAGACGCAGCAGCTTCACGTCGGGCGGCAGTCCGGGGTCGGTCAGCCACCGGTCGACCAGCGCGAGGCGCCCCTCCACATCGTGGTGCGCGGGGTCGTCGAACTGCCGAAGCCACGTCAGCAGGCTCCGCCACCCCTCGGCAGGCTGGTCGGGCGTGCCCATGGTGTCGAAGAACTGGCGGCGAGCGGCGTCCCACTCCGCACGGATCGTGGCAGCCAGGTCCGGACCGGACACATGCGGCCTGCCGGCCAGTACCAGCGGCGTGCGCCGCCGCGTCGTGGCCGACAGCTCGGCGACCTCGGGAGCCCCTCGGACCTGACCGGCCAGCGCCGCGCGGAACCCCGGATCGTCGAGGAGGACCCGGCTCTTGACGGCCTCCAGCCGACGATGCCGCCAGTTCCGCGGGGCGGCCACGACGACGCCCAGCAGATGCCCCCTGGCGAACAGCGCGGCGCCCGACATGCCTTCCCAGGGCGACTGCCCCGACGCCAGGTCGGGCGAGACGTCCTTGACGTCCAGCACGTACCGGTCCCGCACGATGCCCGATCCCGGACGCAGCGCGCACTCGATGTGCTCGGTGTCCAGTCGGCCGCCGCCCTGCCAACTCGCGCGCGGGAAACCGATCACCTGGCAGTCCCCGATGGGCGCGTCGTCCGACAACCGCCCCCAGGACACCGGCCGTAAGCGGCTCGCGACGGCCGGCCTCAGCAGGTCCCGGTCGGCCACCAGCAGCGCCGCGTCACACCATTCGTCATGCCTGCGCCACACGACGCGGCACACCTGCTCACCCGCGCCGCGCACCGCCACCACCCGGGCGCTCTCCTGGCCGGCGACGACGTGCGCGGCCGTCAGCACAACCCGGGGGGCGAGCAGGTATCCGCTCCCGGTCCGGCCGCCGAGCACCGCGGCCACCCGCTCATGGCCGGGCCCCGTGGCCGGGACATCCCGCAGCGGGCCGGTCACGGCGCACCCGCTCCGGCCAGCCCGGTCGGGTCCCCCTCGCTGTCCGCCGCGATGAGCAGGGGCCGATGGGTGTCCGTCCGCCGGGGAGTCAGAGTCACGGACACCCGGTGGGTGCGGGCGCGGCCGGCGCCCGCCTCGGTCTCGGCGGAGATGACGAGCGCGCGGATCCCGCCCCGGACGCGGGCGTCCTTGCGCAACTCGACGCTGAACTCCATCTCGATGGGCCCGACCTCGAACGCCACGTCGCTCCCCGCGCCCTGTGCCGCGGCCCTGAGCAACTCGTCACGCACGCCCTGGACCGCATGGGCGAGATCCAACTCTTCGAAGGCCACGCTTCCCCCAAGCTCTTTCCCGGCCTTGCGCCCTCCCCGTACCGTTCCCAGCCTACTGCGCGGCTCGGCTCCCGGGGACGCCGGAGCGGCGAACCAGCCTGTGGGGAGCCGGAGTTGGCCGGGCGGGGGAGCACGCCTCGCCGAGGCCTCTCCGTTGTCCGTGCAGTCCGTGCGGATGCCACGGGCGACGCGCCGGCGCTGCTCCGGTTCGTCCTGGACGGACGGCCCACAGCCCTGCGCGGGGCTGGACACGGGTACGGGGAGCCGGGGACGGTCTCCGGCTCCACGAAGCTCGCCGTGACGGGGAGTATGGGCGGAATGCGTGACACCGGTTTGGCCGTCGTTTGGTCAGCCTCCGGAGACAGCAGAGGCCCGACCGCGTTTCCGCAGGTCGGGCCTTGATCATCTGGTACCCCCAACGGGATTCGAACCCGCGCTACCGCCTTGAAAGGGCGGCGTCCTGGGCCACTAGACGATGGGGGCCGGTGGGGGACGCGAAAAGCATAGGGGATACCCGGAGAGATCGGCAAAACGATTGGCCTGGCCGTCTTCCCCCTCGTTCCCCGCTCCCGGCGTTCCCCCGGGGACCCGGGCGGGCGGACAATGGAGGGGTGCTGGAGATGACGCGCGAGGAGTTCGAGGAGCTGGTCGGCGAGGCGCTCGACCGGATTCCTCCCGAGCTGACGCGGCTCATGGACAACGTGGCGATCTTCGTCGAGGACGAGCCGCCCCCGGACGTCGCCGGGGACGAGCCCGAGCTGCTCGGGCTGTACGAGGGCACGCCGCTCACCGAGCGCGGCGAGTGGTATGCGGGGGCGCTGCCCGACCGGATCTCCATCTACATGGGGCCCACCCTGCGGCTGTGCGAACGGGAGGGCGGCGGCCGGGAGTTGGTCGTCGAGGAGGTGGAGATCACGGTGGTCCACGAGATCGCCCACCACTTCGGCATCGACGACGAACGGCTGCACTCGCTCGGTTACGGCTGATGTTCTCCGTGTCCTCCGTCCGGGTGCGGGAGTTGAGGTGACCGGAAGCCGACCGACGACCCCGTCCCTCCCGGAGGTGGCCCCACCGTGCGCCGTCCCAGCCGTCCCAGCCGTTCCGCCCCCGCCGTCCTGGTGCTCCTGACGTCCGCCGTGGCCGCCGCGCTCGGCGGGTGCGTCAGCGTGGAGCCGGACCCGGCGGACAAGCCCGCCTCCGAGGTCGGCGGCCGGGCGCCGGGGGAGGAGCC
>NZ_JBPQTQ010000192.1:0-7876 GCF_051386415.1 Streptomyces sp. URMC 129 | reverse complement strand
GGGAGCCGGTGGGGGCCGTGGGCCGGTGAGGCGCCCCCGCCCCGGGCGGGCGGGCCGCCCCCGGGACGGACCCGTCCACCGTACGGACAGGTGTGCGCGGCGCGGGCGGGAAGGAGGAGGATCCCCGGTGGCACCCGATCACCGCCGGGGAAGGACTGCACCGACCATGACGAACGACCGTCTCCACGGCGCCCGCGCGCTCACCGGGCCCCGGCTGGCCCGGATAGCCGAGGAGTTCGGCACCCCGGTGTGGGTGTACGACGCGGCGGCGATCCGGCGGCAGATCGCCCGGCTGCGCTCCTTCGACGTGATCCGCTACGCCCAGAAGGCCAACTCCAACACCCACATCCTCCGCCTCGTGCGGGAGGAGGGCGTCCTGGTCGACGCGGTCTCCGCCGGTGAGCTGGACCGGGCCCTGGCCGCCGGATACGCGGTCGGCGGCCACGACGACCCCGTCGTCCTCACCGCCGACCTGCTGGACCGGACCGCGCTGCGGCGCGTCGTGGAGCTGGGCGTGCCCGTCAACGCCGGCTCGCCGCAGATGCTGGAGCAGCTCGGCGCCGTCGCCCCCGGCCACCGCGTGTGGCTGCGGATCAACCCCGGCTTCGGCCACGGGCACAGCCGCAAGACCAACACCGGCGGCCAGCACAGCAAGCACGGCATCTGGTACGAGCACCTGCCGGAGAGCCTGGAGCTGATCGACCGGTACCGGCTCGAACTCGTCGGCCTGCACATGCACATCGGCTCCGGCGTGGACTACTCCCACCTGGAGAGCGTCTGCGAGGCCATGGTGAAGCAGGTGCGGATGTGCGGCCGGGACGTCCGGGCGATCTCGGCGGGCGGCGGCCTCACCGTTCCCTACCGGCCCGGCGACGCCGAGATCGACACCGACCGCTACTTCCGGGTGTGGGACGCCGCCCGCCGCGACCTGGAGACCCACCTCGGGCACCCGCTGCGCCTGGAGATCGAGCCCGGCCGCTTCCTGGTGGCCGGGGCCGGCGTGCTGGTCTCCGAGGCCCGCGCCCGCAAGCCGATGGGCAGCAACCACTTCGTCCTGGTCGACGCGGGCTTCAACGACCTGATGCGGCCCGCGATGTACGGCAGCAGCCACCGGATCTCCGTGCTCGGCCCCGACGGGCGGCCCCGCACCCAGGGACAGCGCGAGACCGTGCTGGCCGGGCCGCTGTGCGAATCCGGCGACGTGTTCACCCAGACCGGGGACGGCGAGGTGTGGCCGGTGCCGCTGCCGCACACCGAGATCGGTGATCTCGTCGTCTTCCACGACGCCGGGGCCTACGGCGCGAGCATGTCCTCCACCTACAACTCGCGCCCGCTGATCCCCGAGGTGCTGGTCGAGGAGGAGGGCCGCCCGCGGCTCATCCGCCGCCGCCAGACCATGGCCGAACTCCTCGCGCTGGAGACCGGACTGTAGCGGAAGCGACCGATTCGGGCGGTTTCGCCCGCCAGCTGGGTGACGCAGGGTGTCCGGGGGAATACCCGGAGCAGGACCGCACACCTGGAGGAGCGCGTGACTGCTCGTCGGCCAGGCCGGACCCCGGCACCGCACACGGGGTGGACCCGCGTCACCACGCCCCGGCCGGAGGCGAGGGTCCGGCTGTACTGCTTCCCGTTCATGGGCGCCGCGGCCGGGTTCTACCTGCCGCTGGCGCACGCGCTGCCCGCCTTCGTGGAGACCTGCTCGCTGGAGACGCCGGGGCCCGGCGCCGGGGCCGGGGAGCCCACCGCCGACACCGTTCCCGCGCTCGCCCGGCAGCTCGCCGGGGCGATCGCCGGTGAGGCCCGGGGGGTGCCCGCGGCGTTCTTCGCCCACTGCTCCGGCGGGCTGCTCGCCTTCGAGACGGCGCGGGAGCTGGCGCGCCGGGGGCTGCCGGGGCCCGTGCTGCTGGCCGTCTCCGCGGCGTTCCCCCCGCACCTGTGGCACCGGCGGATGTCCGCGATGCGGTCGATGTCGGGCACGGCGCTGCTGCGGCTGCTGGCCGAGCTGACCGCCGACCGGCGGCTGCGCTCGGCGGGCGTCATGGCGCTGGCCAAGCGGGAGACGCTCGCCTACCTGTTGTTCGAGTGGTCCGAGGGGGAGCCGCTGGACTGCCCGTTCGCGGTCTTCGGCGGGCTGGCCGATCCCGTGGTGCCCCCCGCCCACCTGGAGGGCTGGGACGGGCACACCGCCGGCCCGACCACCACCCGGCTCTACCCGGGCCGCCACTTCTACCTGCTCGACCACTGGGCGCAGATCGCCCGCGACCTCGCGCACGACCTCGCCGCGGTCCTGCCCCGGAGCTGACCGGGCCCGGTCCGTCCCCACCCGGCGGCCTTCGGCGCCTTACGGGGCCTTGCAGCGCTTTCCTGCCCAATGCTTCTGCTTCGTCCGATCTGGGGGTTTGGCTCCTCTCCGGGGATTTCGGCCCGGCCCGTGGCGAAGACTCCCGGAGCAAGACCGTTTTCCACTGGGGGGCCCGATGGCTTCGAATACCGATCCGATCGCGATCGTCGGCGTGGGGCTGCGGCTGCCCGGCGGCGTCGACTCCCTGGACCTGCTGTGGGGGGCGCTCCGGGAGGGCCGGGACCTGGTGAGCGACCAGGTGCCGGCCGACCGTTTCGACACCGCCGCGTTCGTCGACCCGGCCGTCCGCAGGGCCGGCAAGTCCTACACGGGATCGGGCGGTTTCCTGGAGCAGATCGACTCCTTCGACGCGGACTTCTTCGGCATCGCCCCCAAGGAGGCGTCCCGGCTCGACCCGCAGCAGCGGCTGCTCCTCGAATGCGCCGTCGAGGCCCTCGACGACGCCGGGATCGCCCCGGCGGACCTGGCCGGCGGCGACACGGCCGTGCTGATGGGCGTCTCCAGCCACGACTACGCGAACCTCCAGGAGCGCCGCCTGCGCGCCTTCAGCCCCTACACCATCAGCGGCTCGGCCGCGTGCAACACGGCGAACCGCATCTCGTACGTGCTCGACCTGCGCGGCCCGTCCGCCGCCGTCGACACCGCCTGCTCCTCCGCCCTGACGGCCGTTCACCAGGCGTGCGAGGCGCTGCGTTCGGGCCGCAGCGGCCTCGCCCTGGCCGGCGGCGCGAACGTGCTGCTCAACCCCGCCGGGTTCATCGGCTTCTCGGCGGCCACGATGCTGTCGCCGACCGGCCGCTGCCACCCGTTCGCCGCCGGGGCCGACGGCTTCGTCCGCGCCGAGGGCGCCGGTGTGCTGGTGCTCAAGCCCCTCCCGGCGGCCCTCGCCGACGGGGACCGGGTGCACGCGGTGATCCTCGGCACCGCGGTGAACGCCGACGGCCGCACCCAGGGCCTGGCGCTGCCCAGCCCCGAGGCCCAGGCCGACCTGCTGCGGCGCGTCTACGGGGCGGTCGGCGTCCACCCCGACGACGTCGCCTACATCGAGGCGCACGGCACCGGCACAGAGGCGGGCGACCCGGTGGAGTGCGACGCCCTGGGCCGGGTCCTGGGCCGGGCGCGCACCGGGGAGCCGCTGCCGCTGGGGTCGGTGAAGTCGGCCGTGGGCCATCTGGAGGCCGCCGCCGGACTCGCGGGCCTGCTGAGCGCGCTGCTCGTACTGCGGGAGCGGTGGATCCCCGCGCCGCCGCGCACCGAGCCGACCAGCCCGGCCATCGACTTCGCCGGCCTGGGACTGGCGCCCGTGACCGCCGGCCGCCCGCTGCCCGGCGGCCGGCTCCCCGTCGTCGGGGTCAACTCGTTCGGGTTCGGCGGCGCCAACGCCCACGTCGTCCTGCGGGCCGCGCCCGGCGCGGCCGGCGCCGGGGACGGCGAACGGGCCGCCCCGGCCGCCGGGGCCGTGCCCCCGCGGCTGCCGGTGCTGGTCTCCGCCCGCACCCCGCAGGCGCTCACCGAGGCCGCCGCCCGGTGGGCCGAGCGGCTGGACGGCACCGACCCGGCCGGGTTCTACGACGTGGCCTGGACCGCCTGCCGGCGCCGGGGCCGCCACGAGCAGCGCGCCGTGGTGCTGGCGGCCGGACCGGCCGGGGCGGCGACCGCGCTGCGCGCCCTCGCGGCGGGCGAGACGCCCCCCGGCGCGGCCCGCGCCGCCGCCGTCGAGCGCGGCCGGGTGGGATTCGTCTTCAGCGGCAACGGCGCGCAGTGGCTCGGCATGGGCGCCGAACTGCTCGGCGCCGACCCGGCCTTCCGGACCGAGATCGCCGCCCTGGACGGCGAGCTGGCCCCCCTGCTGGGCTGGTCGGTGCTGGAGGAGCTGGCCGCGCCCGCCGACCCGGCGCGCGTGTCGCGCGTCGAGGTCGCCCAG
The DNA here is from genome assembly GCF_051386415.1 of Streptomyces sp. URMC 129. Classification (NCBI taxonomy): domain Bacteria; kingdom Bacillati; phylum Actinomycetota; class Actinomycetes; order Kitasatosporales; family Streptomycetaceae; genus Streptomyces; species Streptomyces sp. URMC 129. The sequence continues at coordinate 3,590 of NZ_JBPQTQ010000192.1, read as the reverse complement.
CCGCTGCTGTTCGCCGTGCAGGCCGGGCTGGTGGCCGCCCTCGCCGCGCGCGGCGTCCGTCCGGCGGCGGTGACCGGGCACAGCGTCGGGGAGGTCGCCGCCGCCTACTGCGCGGGCGCCCTGGGGCGGGCCGACGCCTGCCGCGTCATCACCGAACGCAGCCGCGCCCAGGCCGCCACCGCGGGCCTGGGCCGGATGGCCGCCGTGGGGCTCGGCGTGCTGGAGGCGGAACGGCTGCTGGCGGACCCGGGCCTGGCCGGACGGCTCGTGGTGGCCGGGATCAACAGCGACCGGGACGTCACCGTCGCCGGGGAGGCCGGGGCGCTGGCCGCCCTCGGCACCGAACTGACCGGCCGGGGCGTCTTCTTCCGCGACCTCGGCCTGGACCACGCCTTCCACAGCCCGGGCATGGACGGACTGCGGGAGCCGCTGAAGGCGGCGCTGGCCGGCCTGACCCCCGAGGACGGCCGCGTCCCGCTGATCTCCACGGTCACCGGCGGCCGGGTCGCCGGGTCCGCGCTCGGCGCCGACCACTGGTGGCGGAACGTGCGGGAGCCCGTCCTGTTCTCCGCCGCCGTCCAGGCGCTCACCGGGCCCGGCGCCGGATGCGACGTCCTGGTGGAAATCGGCCCGCACCCCGTGCTGCGGACCTACCTGCGCCGCGTCGTCGCCGCCTGCGGCCACCCCGTCGCCGTCATCGACACGCTGTCCCGCACCGCCGCCGGTCCGGACGCGCTCGACGCCGCGCACGCACACCTGCTGGCCGCCGGGGCCGAGACCGACTGGTCGGCGTTCTTCCCCCGCCGGGGCCGCGTCGTGGACCTGCCGGCCTACCCCTGGCAGCGCGAGCGCCACTGGAACGGCGCCCCCGAGTGGTGGCTCGAAGGCTCCGCCGAGCACCGTCCGGCGGGCCCCACGCACCCGCTGCTCGGCCCCCGGCTGGCCACCGCGGGCCCCCTGTGGCAGCAGGAGGTGGAGCCCGGCCCGCTGGCCTGGCTGGCCGACCACCGGGTGGGCGCCGCGACCGTCCTGCCCGGCGCCGCCTACGTGGACATGGCCCTGGCCGCCGGGCACGAGGTGTTCGAGGGAGCCGCCGAGGTCACCGGACTGGCCGTCACCCGGGCGCTCACCCTGCCGTTCGACGACCCGGCGGCGCGGGTGCGCCTCCAGACGGCCGTCGCCGAGGACGGCGCCCTGTCCATCAGCAGCCACCGGGGCGGCAACGGCACCTGGACCGAGCACGCCCGCGGCCGGGTCCGCCGCCTGCTGCGCGACGCCCCGCCCGCCGTCGACGTCCCCGCGCTGCGCGCCCGGCTCACCGGCGAGTCCGGCGTCCGGGAGCACTACGAGGCGCTGGCCCGCGCCGGGCTGCCGCACGGCCCCGCGTTCCAGCCGCTCACCGGCCTGCGGGTCGGCGACGGCGAGGTGCTCGCCACCTACGCCGCCACCCTCGACCCGGCCCGCGGCCACCTCGCACACCCCAGCGTGGTCGACGGCGCGCTCCAGGCGGGGTTGCCGCTGCTGGCCGCCGCCGTGCGGGATCCGGTGCCGTTCCTGCCCGCCCGGATCGAGACCGTGCGCCGCTGGGGCCCGTTGCCGGAGACCGGCCTGGTGCACGTGAAGGCCCACGCGTTCACCGGCCACGAGGCGTGCTGGGACGTGCGGATCCTCGCCGCCGACGGCACCGTGGCGCTGGAGCTGCTCGGCTGCCGCCTGCGCCGCTTCGACGCCGGCCGCCGCCCGGAGCCCGCCGTGCTCACCGAGGCGCTCCGCGCCGCCCCGCTGCCCGGCACCCCGGCCGGGCGCTCCCCGCTGCCGCCGCCCGCCGAGGTCCTCGCCGCCTGCTCCGGCCGGCTCGGCGCCGCCACCGAGCGCTGGCGGGCCCACCCCTACGCCGCCACCCGGGCCCGGGCCCTGGAGCTGGCCGCGCACTTCACCGCCGCCGCGGTGCGGGAGCTGCTGCCCCACGGGGACGTCCACGGTGGCGACCCCGGGCCGGACTTCGGCCTGGAGGACCTGTTCGCCGCGGGCGCCGACCCCAAGCACGGCGCCCTGCTGCGCACGCTGTTCCGCACCGCCGTCGCCCAGGGCGTGTTCGCCACCGCCGGTCCGGGCCGCTGGCGCCTGGCCGTCCGCCCGGAGCCGTCCCGGCTGTTCGCCGCCACCGCGCGGGACTTCCCCGGCGACTGCGTCGCCATGCACGGCTACGGGGTGTGCGGCCGGAGCCTGGCCGGTGTACTGCGGGGCCGCACCGACCCGCTGAGCCTGCTGTTCTCCGAGACCGACGACCTCGCCTCCCGCTTCTACGACGCGACCGCCGTCACGCACTACCACAACCGGCTCGCGGCCCACCTGCTGGGCGCCGCCGTCGCCGACTGGCCGCGGGACCGGCCGCTGCGCGTGCTGGAGGTCGGCGCCGGCACCGGCGGCCTGACCGCCGCGCTGCTGCCGCACCTGCCGCCCGAGCGCGCCCACTACACGTACACCGATGTCTCCCCGGCGTTCTTCACGGCCGCCCGGGAGCGCTTCGCCGCCTACGACTTCCTCGACTTCCGGGTCCTGGACCTGGACGCCGACCCGGCCGGACAGGGCTTCGCGCCCGGCTCGTTCGACCTGGTGATCGCGTCCAACGCGCTGCACACCGCCCGCGACCTGACGGCCGCCGTCCGGCACGTCGCCGGCCTGCTCGCCGAGGGCGGGCATCTGCTCGCCCTGGAGAGCCACACCGTGGGGCTCATGGCGCCCGTCTTCGGCCTGCTGGACTCCTTCTGGTCCGCCACCGACACCGGCCTGCGCCCCGACGGGCCGCTCCTGCCCCGCGACGAGTGGCCCGCCCTGCTGCGCCGCTGCGGGTTCACCGGCACCGTCCAGACCGGCGACACCGCGGGCCCCGCCCGCGCCGACTACTCGGTGATCCTCGCCGCGCGCGGCCCGCGCCCGCCGCTGCCCGCCGGCGCACCGGCGGCCGGCTCCGGCGCGCACCCGGCCCGGGCCGGGGACGACGGCCCGCCCCGCACCTGGCTGGTCTGCGCCACCTCCGGGCTGCTGGCCGGGGTGCTGAAGGCGACACGCGACGCGCTGCGGGCCCGCCGCCCCCGCGACACCGTGTGCGAGGTGCCCGCCGCCGACGACCCCGCCCGCTGGACGGAGCTGCTCGCCGGGACGGCGGGGCCCGCCGACATCGTGCTGGCACCGCCCCCCGGCGCCCCCGGCGACCCGGCGGAGCAGACCACCGAGGAGGCGGTGCGGCAGCTCGCCGTCCTCGGCGCCCTCGCCGCCGCCTGCGAGCGCCTCCCGGAGGAGCGCGTCCCCGCCCTGTGGCTGGTCACCGACGCCGGGCGCGGCGCGCCGGGCGGCCCGCCGCCCGGCCCCGGCGCGGGCGCCGCCGCCTGGGGCGCGGTGCGGAGCCTGGCCAACGAGGACCCCCGGCTGGCCGCCCGCAGGATCGCCCTCGCCGGGCTCGACGGCCCCGCCGCCGCCACCGCCCTGGCCGCGCGGCTGACCGGCGAGCTGGCCGAGCGCCCCGACGACGACGAGGTGCTGCTCACCCCCGCCGGCCGCTTCGTCACCCGCGTCGGCCCCCTGACACC
>NZ_JBPQTQ010000191.1:0-7959 GCF_051386415.1 Streptomyces sp. URMC 129 | reverse complement strand
GGCGCGCGGACCGTGCCCGGGGAACCGGCCGACAGCGCCCTGCGCGTCCGGCTCGGCGCCCTGCGCGAGCTGGTCGGGCTCTCCCGCACCCGCCTCGACGAACAGGTCCTCGCCGAGGCCGGGCGGGTCCTGGACGACGCCGCGGCCCGCGACCGGCTGCCCGACTCCTACACCGCCGTCGCCATCGCCGGCGCCACCGGCAGCGGCAAGTCCACGCTCTTCAACGCCCTGGCCGGCGCCCAGCTCTCCGAGACCGGCGTGCGCCGCCCCACCACCGCCACCGCCGTCTCCTGCACCTGGGACGCGGGCACCGGGCAGAGCGCCGAGAGCCTGCTCGAACGCCTCGGCGTCCCGGCCCGCGCCCGCCGCCGCGCGCACGTCGTGGACACCGGCCTGCGCGGCCTGGTCCTCCTCGACCTGCCCGACCACGACTCCGTGGACACCGCCCACCGCGAACAGGTCGACCGGCTGCTGTCCCTGGTCGACGCCGTCATCTGGGTGGTCGACCCGGAGAAGTACGCGGACGCCGTGCTGCACGAGCGCTACCTGAACGCGTTCGCGGGTCACGCCGACGTCACGCTCGTCGTGCTCAACCAGGCCGACCGGCTGCCCGGCGACGCCGTGGACGCCGTCCTGGACGACCTGCGGCGGCTGCTGGACGAGCGCGGCGTCGCGCTCGGCGAGCACGGCGAGCCGGGCGCTGGGGTGCTCGCCGTCTCCGCGCTCACCGGCGACGGCATCGCCGAACTGCGCCAGGCCGTGGGCGAGCTGGTAGCGGGCCGCACCGCCCCCGAACGGCGGCTCGCTGCCGACGTGGACGGCGTGGCCCGCCGCCTCGGCCCCGTCTACATCGCGGACGCCGCCGAGGCCCCGGCCGGGCTCACCGCCCAGGCCCGCGAGGAGTTCGAGGACCGGCTCGCCGCCGCCATCGGCGCCCAGGCCGCCGGCCAGGCCGCCGAACGCGGCTGGCTGCGCCGCGCCGACCGCGCCTGCGGCACGCCCTGGGCCCAGGTGGTCCGCCGCCTGGCGCACCACCAGTCCGAACGCCGGGGCGAGCCGCCCGCCCTGGCCGCCAAGCGGGTCCCCGCCGCGACGCCGCCCGTCGTGGCGCGGGCGGCGGTGGAGCAGGCCGTGCGGCAGCTCGCGGCGGACGCCACGGACGGCCTGCCCGAACCGTGGGCCGCCGCGGTGCGCGACGCGGCCTGGCGGGGCGCGGAGGAGCTGCCGCACGCCCTGGAGACCGGCCTGGAGGAGCAGGCGGCCGGCCGGCCGGGGGAGCGCGCCCGGATGCCGCGCCCCCGCTGGTGGTCGGTGGCGGCGATCGGTCAGGCGGTGCTGCTCGCCACCCAGTTCCTCGGCCTGTGCTGGCTGGTGACCGCCGTCATCGGCCAGCCGGTGGTGGGCCGCTGGCTGCCGCTCACCCTGCTGCTCGGCGGCTCCGTCGGCGGCCCGCTGCTGGCCTGGGCCTGCCGGATCGCCGCCCGCGGCCCGGCCCGCGCCTGGGGGCAGCAGGAGGAGTGGCGGCTGCGGCGGCTGGCCGCCGACCGGGGCCGCGCCTGCGTCCTGGAGCCGGTCGCGTCCGAGCTGATGCGGTACCGGGAGGTGCGCGAACGGTACGTCATCGCCGCCTCGCCCACCGGCGGCACGGAGCTGTCCCCGACCATCCGGCGCTGACCTCCGGGCACCGCCCGGCGGACCGGCCGGGCAGATAACGATTGCTCACGGAGATGTGTACGTCATGGGGTGGCTGGGCATATTGACTGATCGCCTCTCTACGATTCTGCCTGCACACGGGACACCCGACGGGCGCCCGGCCCCGCATCCGGCCGCGCGCCCGTGACTTCGTGGAGGGACCACAGATGACGCTCGCGCGCAGGCGCACCGCCCCACGCCTCGCGGCCACCGCTCTCGCCGCCGGTCTGCTCACCGCCGGGGCGATCGCCGCGGCGGGCCCCGCGGCGGCCGACGAGGTGCCGCCCGGCGGCGGCGCCACGGCCACCCTCCAGGGGCTGGACATCTTCGGCGAGATCGCCGTCACCGTCCCGGAGAGCGGCGAGGAGCGGCACGTCAACGGCGGCCTGTTCCGCATGGCCGCCCCCGGCGGCGCGGGCACGTTCCTGACCTACTGCGTCGACTACAACACCCCCACGCGGGCGGACGCCGCGTACGAGGAGACCGACTGGGCCTCCTCCACCCTCTCCGGCGACGAGGACGCCGGGAGGATCCACTGGATCCTGCGGCACTCCTACCCCACGGTCGACGTCCACGCCCTGGCCGGCGCGGCCGGGATCGGCGGGGAGCTGACCGAGGAGGACGCCGCGGCCGGCACCCAGGCCGCGATCTGGCAGCTCTCCGACGAGGTCACCGCCGTCCCCGACGACGAGGAGGCGCGGGCCCTGACCACCTGGCTCCTCGGCCGGGCCCGCGACGTCGCCGAGCCCGGCGTGTCGCTGGAGCTGAGCCCGCCGCGGGTGTCCGGGCAGCCGGGCCGGGTGATCGGCCCGGTCACCGTGCACACCACCGCCGACGCGGTCGTCGTCACCCCCGACCCGGCCGCCGCCGAGCAGGGCGTCACCGTGGTGGACGCCGACGGCGAGCCCGTCACCGAGGACGAGCCCGTCTCCGACGGCGCCGAGCTCTACTTCTCGGTGCCCGCCGACGCGGCCGACGGCAGCGCCTCGCTGACCGCCACCGCCAGCGCCGAGGTGCCCATCGGCCGTGCCTTCACCGGCACCGACCCGGCCCGCCCGACCCAGACCATGATCCTGGCCGACACCACCCTGGCGTCGATCCCGGCCGGCGCCGCCGTCTCCTGGGCCGCCCCCGGGCAGCCGTCCCCGTCGGTCACCGCCGAGGAGGTCTGCGCCGAGGGCGGCGTCGAGGTCACCGCCGCCAACAACGGCGACCGGCCCTTCACGTTCGAGCTCGCCGGCGAGACCGTCGAGGTCCCGGCCCACGGCAGCGAGTCCGTGCTCGTCCCGGTCGCGGACGGGCAGGCGTACGCGATCGTGATCGACAACCCCGCCGAGGGCGGGGCGGACTGGGAGTTCGGCGACGTCCTGGACTGCGCCGCCACCGACGACGCGCCCGCCGCCCAGCCCGTCCTGGCCTCGGCCGGCGGCATCGACGGCATCGACGGCGTCGACGGCACGGAGACCCTCGGCGGCGGCCCCGCCGACCTGGCCGAGACCGGCAGCGACACCGACCCCGGCCTGCTCATCGGCATCGCGGTCGCGCTGCTGGCCGCGGGCGGCGCCGCGGTGTTCCTCGTCCGCCGCCGGGCCGCCGCCGACCCGGACGACCCGGACGACCCGGACGGGACCGACGAGGAGTGACACCCCCGACCGGTGAGCGCGGCGCGCGCCGCGCTCACCGGAGGGCGTGGGGGCGGGCCCGCCGGGCCCGCCCTCACGCGTCCTGCCCGGCAACCGGTTTCCGCCGTGGCCAGGACATGCGGCAGGATGGTGGCATCTGCGTTCTGCCCACTGACGAGCCCTGCCGGACGGTTTCTCTTGGCTGAGTACATCTACACCATGCGCAAGACGCGCAAGGCGCACGGCGACAAGGTGATCCTCGACGACGTGACGTTGAGTTTCCTGCCGGGAGCCAAGATCGGTGTCGTCGGCCCGAACGGCGCCGGCAAGTCGACCGTGCTGAAGATCATGGCCGGGCTGGAGCAGCCGTCCAACGGCGACGCGTTCCTCACCCCCGGCTACAGCGTCGGCATCCTGCTCCAGGAACCGCCGCTGGACGAGTCCAGGACCGTCCTGGAGAACGTCCAGCAGGGCGTGGCCGAGACCAAGGCCAAGCTCGACCGGTTCAACGAGATCGCCGAGCAGATGGCGACCGACTACACCGACGAGCTGATGGAGGAGATGGGCACCCTCCAGGAGCAGCTCGACCACGCGGGCGCCTGGGACCTCGACGCCCAGCTCGAACAGGCCATGGACGCCCTCGGCTGCCCCCCCGGCGACTGGCCCGTCACCACCCTCTCCGGCGGCGAGAAGCGCCGCGTGGCGCTGTGCAAGCTCCTGCTGGAGCAGCCCGACCTGCTGCTGCTGGACGAGCCCACCAACCACCTCGACGCCGAGTCCGTGCAGTGGCTGGAGCAGCACCTCGCGAAGTACCCCGGCACCGTCGTCGCCATCACCCACGACCGGTACTTCCTGGACAACGTGGCCGAGTGGATCCTGGAGCTGGACCGCGGCCGGGCCTACGCCTACGAGGGCAACTACTCGAAGTACCTGGAGACCAAGCAGACCCGCCTGAAGGTCGAGGGCCAGAAGGACGCCAAGCGCGCCAAGCGGCTCAAGGAAGAGCTGGAGTGGGTCCGCTCCAACGCCAAGGGCCGCCAGGCCAAGTCCCGCGCCCGCCTCGCCCGTTACGAGGAGATGGCCGCGGAGGCCGAGAAGACCAGGAAGCTGGACTTCGAGGAGATCCAGATCCCGCCGGGGCCGCGCCTGGGCAACATCGTGGTCGAGGTCGAACACCTGGGAAAGGCGTTCGGTGAGAAGGTCCTCGTCGACGACCTCTCGTTCACCCTGCCGCGCAACGGCATCGTCGGCGTCATCGGCCCCAACGGCGCGGGCAAGACCACGCTGTTCAAGATGATCCTGGGCCTGGAGCCGGTCGACTCCGGCTCGGTCCGCGTCGGCGACACCGTGCAGATCTCCTACGTCGACCAGACCCGCGCCAACATCGACCCCAAGAAGACGCTGTGGGAGGTCGTCTCCGACGGCCTCGACTACATCAACGTCGGCCAGGTCGAGATGCCGTCCCGCGCCTACGTCAGCGCCTTCGGCTTCAAGGGCCCGGACCAGCAGAAGCCGGCCGGCATCCTCTCCGGCGGCGAGCGCAACCGGCTGAACCTCGCGCTCACCCTCAAGCAGGGCGGCAACCTGCTGCTGCTCGACGAGCCCACCAACGACCTCGACGTGGAGACGCTCTCCTCGCTGGAGAACGCGCTGCTGGAGTTCCCCGGCTGCGCCGTCGTCGTCTCCCACGACCGCTGGTTCCTCGACCGCGTCGCCACCCACATCCTGGCGTCCGAGGGCGAGTCCACGTGGTTCTGGTTCGAGGGGAACTACGAGTCCTACGAGAAGAACAAGATCGAGCGCCTCGGGCCGGAGGCCGCGCGCCCTCACCGGGCGTCCTACAAGAAGCTGACGCGGGGCTGAGCGTGCGACACCAGTACCACTGCCCGCTCCGCTGGGCGGACATGGACTCCTTCGGGCACGTCAACAACGTGATCTTCCTGCGCTATCTGGAAGAGGCCAGGATCGACTTCATGTTCCGGCTGGCGCGCCAGGCGGAGTCCGGGGCGTTCACCGGCGGCTCGGTGGTGGCCCGGCACGAGATCGACTACCTCAAGCCGCTCCACCACCGGCACGAGCCCGTCCTCATCGAGATCTGGGTGGCCGAGTTCGGCAACGCCTCGGCCACCGTGGCCTACGAGATCAAGGACGGCGAGACGGTCTACGCCCGCGCCAGCACCGTGATCGTCCCGTTCAACCTGGCGGCCGGCCGGCCGCGGCGGCTGACCGCCGAGGAGAAGATGTTCCTGGAGAAATACCGGGACGACGAGGCGGGGAGCGCGTCCCTCGTATGACCGGACACCGGGAGCTGCTCCTCGCCGACGCGGGAGAGGCGGCGCGGCTCGCCGCGTTCCTCGGCCGCCAGCTCCGCTGGGACCGCACGGCCGCCGCCCGCCTCCAGGCGGACGGCGACGTCGTGGCCGTGTTCACCCGGCCGGCGCGTTTCGAGGTGCTGGCCGTGCGGCCCTCCCGGCTGCGCGAGCCCGTCACCGGCCTCGACGTCACCGTCTCGGCCGGTGAGCTGCTGGAGGCCGTCGACGAGGCCGCCGGGCGCGTCACTGTGCCCGCCGCCGTGACCGGCCCGCCCTGGGCCGGGCTGCTGCCGCCGCGCGGCGGCTGGCGCCCGCTGACCGAGGTGGCCCACGACGCGGTGCGGTCGGCGGCCGAGGCCGTGGTCGCCGAGTTCCGGGAGCGCACCGAACGGCTCGCCCCCGGTGAGCGCACCCGCGCCGCGCTCGACGCGCTCGCCCAGGAGCTGTGGTCCCGGACCCTGCCGGGCACCCCGCTGCCGCTGCGCGCCGTGCACGCGGCCCACGCCCTCGGCTTCCTCGGCCCCGGAGCACCGGCCCGGGTCGTCGCCGGTGGCTCCTGGCTGCGGCTGCGCACCGCGATCGGGTCGATAGCGGTCCGCCGGACGGGCCCGCCGGGACTGTCCGTGACCCCGCGGTAGACCCCCCTGCGGACCGGCTCCGGCCACCGGAGGACCATCTCCCTCATGGCTTCCACCTACGACGTCATCGTGCTGGGCCTCGGCGCCATGGGGAGCGCCGCCGCGGACCACCTGGCGGCCCGCGGCGCGCGGGTGCTCGGGCTGGAGCGGTTCGGCCCGGCCCACGACCGGGGCTCCAGCCACGGCGGATCCCGCATCGTCCGGCAGGCGTACTTCGAGGGCACCGCGTACGTGCCCCTGCTGCTGCGCTCCTACGAGCTGTTCGAACGGCTGGAGCGCGACGCGGGCCGCGAGCTGTCGGTGCTGTGCGGCGGGCTGTGGATCGGCCGCCGTGACAGCGAGGTGGTCACCGGCGGCCTGTACGCCGCCCGGCTGTGGGACCTGCCGCACGAGCTGCTGGACGCGGCCGAGGTGCGGCGGCGCTTCCCCACGCTCGACCCCAGGGACGACGAAGTCGCGCTGTACGAGGACAAGGCGGGCCTGGTCCGGCCCGAGGCCACCGTCGCCGCCCAGCTGCGGCTGGCCGCGGCGGCCGGGGCCGAGCTGCGCTTCGGGGAGCCCGTGCTGCGCTGGGAGGCGCTGCCGGGCGGCGCGGGCGTCCGGGTGCGCACACCGGACGGCGCGTACGAGGCGGGCCACCTGGTCCTGTGCCCCGGCGCCTGGGCCCCGGAGCACCTGGACGGCCTGGGCGTGCCGCTCACCGTGCGGCGGCAGGTCATGTACTGGTTCCAGCCCGCCGGCGGGCCCGCGCCCTACGCCCCCGAGCGCCACCCGGTCTGGCTCTGGGACCGCGGCGAGGAGCCCGCGCTGTACGGCTTCCCCGCGATCGACGGGCCGGACGGGGGAGTGAAGGCCGCGCTGCACGGCGGGGGCCCGGAGTGCGCGCCGGATACGGTCGACCGCGCCGTGCGGCCCGAGGAGACGGCGGCCCTGGCGGCGTGCGCGGCGCCCCGGGTGCCGACCCTGCCGGGCCGCCTGCTGCGCGCCGCGACCTGCCTGTACACCTGCACGCCCGACGAGGACTTCGTGATCGCCCCGCACCCGGCGCACGAGGACGCGGTGACGGTGGCCTGCGGGTTCTCCGGGCACGGGTTCAAGTTCGCGCCGGTGGTCGGCGAGATCCTCGCCGACCTGGCCCTGACCGGCGCCACCGGCCACCCCATCGGCCTCTTCCGCCCCGACCGCTTCACCGCCGGATCCCGGCGCGGGCGCTGACGGCCCCGGGGGCCGTCCTCGCAGGGGGCGTCGGGCCGCCCACGGCTCCCCCAGGCCCGGGGCTGGGGGAGGGACCTCCACGGCGCGTGCGCTCCGGCTCTGCGGCGAGCGTCGGGACCTGCGGGAACCGCCCAGCCTCCGGGCTTGGGGGGAGCGCCGTGGGCAGGGCGGCCTCTTCGAAGAACGGGACCCAGGGCCTGTCTTCCGGATCGTGGGGGCACCTCCCGGACGCCGGTCCGGGGGAGGACCAGGCCGCGGCGTCTGGCTCCCCCGGGCCCCTCGGGGGCCCGGAGGTACCCCATGCACGCCGGCAAGGCGCCGGATCGCAGCCCGTACGGTGGGGGCACCTCCCAGCCGCCGGGCTGGGGGAGCGTCGTGGCCCCGCGAAGATCCGGAAGACAGGCCCTAGTGTCCTGAGTCGGAGATTCGTCGGCAGTAGGTGGCGACCTTGTCGAGGATTTCGTCGGCGGTTTTGGTCCA
>NZ_JBPQTQ010000190.1:0-8044 GCF_051386415.1 Streptomyces sp. URMC 129 | reverse complement strand
CCCCCGCCCGGCACCCCTCCCCTGCCGGAGCCCGACCCGGCCACCGTCATCCACGGGACCACCTCCCTGCGCGCCTGGGCGGCAGGGCAGGACTGGCTGTCTAGGACGGCCTCTTTGGGGCTCTGGCACAAGTTCCGTGCGGCTGTGACGTAGCGTCACGCGAGGAGGACGCGTTTGCGGACGAGCGGGAAGCCAGCGCGGCCGAACATCTGCCGTTTGAGCATCTTGATCCGGTTGACTGTGCCTTCCACTGGGCCGGAGTTCCAGTGCGTGGTAAGTCCTGCCCTGACCGCGTCGAAGTCGCTCTCCAGGTGCTCGGCGAAGGTGCTGATGCCTGGCAGACAGGCTCGCGAGGCGTCGGTGATCCACTCGGGCAGGCGTTGGCCGCCGAGCATCGTCAGCATCTCGGCGAACGAGCTGATCAGCCGTGCTGCCGTCTCCAGCTCCGGGCATCGGGCGAGTACGGCCTTGCGGTGCAGCTTCTCCTCTTCGGTGAGGGTGGCGGGTGAGCCATCCGGTGACCTGCCGGATCGACGGCGGAACCGGCGGAGGCGGAGCTCCCTCGAGGACCGGGAGTTCCCTGCGTGCCCACTCGACCAGGGTGGTGTAGCCGCCGCGATAGCCGCGTTCGCTGATCTCGTCGTGCAGCTCGCGGATGGTGATGCGGCCGTTCGTCTCGGCCCAGCGCCGGCCCAGGTAGGAGCTGAACGGGTCGAGCTTGCTGGACCGTGGTGTGCGGCCTTTGACCATGTCCTGCCAGCGGGTGGCGCGGGCGTATCGCTGGACGGTGTGCCGGCCCCATCCCAGGTGCCGGGCGATCTCCCGCAGGCCCATGCCCTGCCCGATCAGCTCGTGCACGAACTCGTGATGGGTGCGGGCCCGATCGGCAAACCGGCCGGAGGGCTCGTCGTCCACTGGTTCTGCCGGGGTCTCCCATTCCGGCTCGGGCTCGGGGACCTGCGGCGGCACGTCCTTCAGACACAGCCGGTGGGCGGCGACGGCCTTCTCGGCCCCCACGGTGAGGTTGCGCCACAGGTGGTAGCGGTCGGCGACCTGTGTGGCCTGGGGCGCCGCGGTGCCGGCCGCTTCGGCGTAGGCGCCCGAGCGGTCCCGGCAGACGACCTCGATTCCGGGATGCCGGGCCAGCCACGGCGCCAGCGTCTCCGCGTCGCGCTCGGGCAGGAGATCGAGGACCTGGTGGGATACAGCGTCGATCACGACGGTGCCGTAGTTGTGGCCCTTGCGCAGAGCGACGTCGTCCACGCCGACCGCCCACGGCTCGCCCGCCGGTGGGTCGGCCAGGTCCATCACCCGGCGGAGAAGCGTGCTGCGGCTGACGCCGATCCCCATGAGTTCCGCGAGCCTGGCCCCGGCCCGGCCGGCCAGCGCCAGGCCGATCGAACCCATCGCCGACCGCAGCCGCTCGGTGGCCTGCCCGTGCCGACGCGTCAGCCCCGGCACCTGCTCGACGAACGTCCGCCGCGAGCACGACGACACCGGGCACCGGAACCGCCTCACGCGCAACGCCAACACCGCACGCCGCCCCGCACTGGGCAGGTCCGCCGGAAACCGCAGGTAAGAGCTGTGGACCCGCTCCGACCAGCCCCCACAGTCCGGACACGCGACACCCGCCGCCGTACACCGGGCCTCGACGCGTATCGACCCGCCCGCCGTCTCGACGGCCTCGACCGCCACACCGGCGATCGACGGGAACAGCATCTCCTGCAACTCGGGCAACACCTGGCTCACGGCGACCGAATGACAGCCACACCAGCCGAACGAGGAACGAAAACAAGGCGACTTCCACACCACCCGGAGCACGGTCAACAACTACAACCTGTAGCCGCGGCACGGAATTTGCGCCAGAGCCCATTACTGCCCGTCGAAAACAACCAGGTCGCCGCCGAGCACGATCGTGGTGGAGTCGCCCGTGCCGACCGGCCAGAACACCACCCCCCGCTCGGGAAGTTCCGTCTCGACCATGCCCTGCCTCTTCACTCGATATTGATCAACTAACGGGAAAACCACACAAGTTCTCTCCTCCTTCACATCTACCACGCGCCACTGACAACACGGCCTCACCAGGCATTTCATGCGCCAACGGGGCCACTGTCAGGGGCCGTTGCCCGCCCCGGACACGGCTGGCACGCAGCCTCTTCGCGGGTCGGGGCGGGGCCGGGCGACGATCAGGGAGGGTGGCCCACGTGCTGTGGCAGCGCTTGCTGCGGCGTGGGGGTCGCACCCGCAGCAGGCCCCGGGTGCGATGCGCGGCGGCACCGCGATCGGAACGGCGTGATCAGAATTCCCGGGCAGGCTCGACCTCTCTCATCGCCTTCGTCGGCCAAGCCCACGACCCTCTCGGCAGACGGGGATGCGTCACCACGGGAGCGGCCTGCAAGGTTCACCCTCCAGGCCCAGGAAGGCGTGCTGTTCCAGTCTGCGGGTCTTTTCCGGATCCCGGCCCCTTGGGCCCCTGCACCGAACCGCACGGTGCGGGAGGTCACAGAGATCTGCCGGTGGGCCGGGTCGAGGCCTCGCGCCGCGGGGCGGGGCCCCTGCCGGGTCCTCCCGCACCGCGGCCGACGCAGCCGTTACCTCGGCGGGACCGTTACCCTGGCTGGGTGCACGACCAGGAACCGCCACCGGCCAGCGGCACTGCCCAGGACAGCGCGACACAGCCGGCCGCCCCACTCAATCCGGCGCAACTTCGGCGTATCACGTCCCTGCACCGCGGATTCACCTACCAGAACCTGTACGCCGTGGGCTGCCTGCTGCGGCTGCGTCAGGCCGGTGCGCAAACGCTGCTGATGGAGCTGGACGAGGACCTGGAGGTCGTGCTCCCGGATCGGTATCTCTACCTGCAGGTCAAGACCCGGCAGAATAATCTGATGTGGAGCGACATCAGGGGGTCGGTCGACCAGTTCGCCAAGCTACGCGCGGAGCACACGGCAGGGCGGCGCCCCGGCACGCCAAAGCTGGTCGTGGTCAGCAATACCGCACCGGGTCCGGATCTGCTACAACGGACCCAGCAGCCGGGCTGGCAGGCGGACGTGTCGCTGCTGTGGCCGGGCCATCCCGATCCGCAGGAGACGTGGCTGCCGCCCGCTGCTGCGGATCTCACCGGTGTCCTGCAGTGGTGCACCGAGCAGGCCGCCCAGGTCCCGTTCGGGTCCCTGGGAGCGCAGACGCTGGTGTGGAAGCTGGCTGCCCGCATCCAGTACGCGAGTGCCGGAGCCCATGGGCGAGCCTTACATGCCAGTGAACTGCCCGCCCTGTACGAGCAGTTCGTCGAGGAGTTGCAGGCCTTTCCCCGGGTTCCCGACGTCTACTGGCCGCATGGCAGCGAACCGGAGCTGACGGGCGAGCAGCGCGTGCGGCTGGTAACGGGCTTCTCCGGGGCCGGGAAGACGACCTGGGCGGCGCACGCCGCCGCCCGGTGCCCGCTCCCGGTCACCTACTTCGATGCCGGCCAGATGCCGCCCGCGGTGGTGCCCGGTGCGCTGGCCCGGGAGGTTGCTGCCCGGCACCTGAGCGGGCCCGATGCCGTCAGCCTGCCGAGCGGGGCCGGCATCGACGTCCTTCGGGCCGTGCACGGCCGACTGGCCCACGACGGCACAGCCATCGCGGTCGTCATCGACAACGTGCACGACCTCCCATCCGACGACGTACGGCTGCTTGTTCAGGCGCTGCCGACTGCCCGGATCACGCTGCTGGGCCACCCCCACCCGGAGCAGACCGCGCTCGCCGCGCATCTGGGTGTCTCCGCCGAGTCCTTGCCCGGCTGGGACACCGACACCGTGGCCGCCGTCTTCGCTGCCGAAGACTGCACCCTGGACTACCCCACCGCACAGCGGGTCTTGGCGCTCACAGCTGGTTTGCCGCTGTACGTCCTCAACTCCGCGGCGCTCATCCGCACTCTCTACGCAGGTGACGGTGCCGCCTTCTGCGCGGCGGTGCAGGAGCAGACCCACCTCGCCCCCACGGCCCAGGAACGCATCCTGGCAGAGACCTTCGGGCACCTTTCCGTGCTGGCACGCACGATGGCCGGCCTCATGGCCATCGCCGAAGTTCCCCTGAGCAGCCCTGAATTGCAGCAGCTGGCGGCAGCCGCGGGACCGACACGTCCCGCTGCCGCGGCCGGGGCCGTTCGCGAACTCGCAGGCCTCGGCCTCGTACAGACATTCGCCGACGGTTTCGCCAAACTCCACGATGCGGCCGCACCGTTGGCCCTCCATGCGTCGCATGACCTGCCTGAGGAAGCCGCCCGCCGTGTCGAGCAGACCCTGGCTGATCTTCTCGAGGGCCACAGGGAGCTGCCGCGGCTGGCCCGCTGGATGCGGCTGCTCGCCGATACCGGCCAGATCGACCTCTTGCTGGAGATCACCAGCCAGGAGGGCTTCTACGAGGGTGGCTTCCCACGCGAACTGCGCACGGTGATCGCGGACGTGGCGCAGGAACCGGGTCGGGACGCCGTCGACCGCCTTGATGCGCACAGTGCGTTGGCCACCTGGGCATATGGGGACACCGATTGGGACGCCTACGCACGCCACGTCCACGCCATGGAAGCCCTCGTCTCAGAGGGCGGCAGCGGGATCGGACCACGCGAGAAGGTCCTGGTAGCCACCCGCCAGTTCCCTCTGCACGGGCACACCGGTGACATTGAAGCCCTCGATGCTGCATTCAGGACAGCCCTGGCTGAACTTCCCGCCCCCTCTTCCCTGGAGCGAGCCCTGCGCTACGGCTACGTTCAGGGGCTCTACCACTCAGGCAGCTACCGAGCCGCAGGCCCCGCAGCCCTGGAGCTCGCTGACGCATACTGCGATCACCTCGGCCTGCCCCCGGCCGACCTCCACGGACCTATCGAGGCACTGCAGCAAGCCTGCTTGGACAGCGAGACACCCGACGACTACAAACGCCTCGCCGACTGCTTCGCCATGCATGTCAAGTGCTGTCGTCAGCTCAAACTCGACTACGGCAGCGCCGCGTTCCCCGCGATGAAGCTCTACATGATCACCGGGGCCTGGCGGTCCGCCGTCGACCTCGGCCAGGACGTGGTCGAGACTCTGTTGGGCGTAAACGAAGTGCAGGCCGCCCTGAGCCTGATCGACCGGCAACTCCTGCCCATCACTCAGGCCTACAACCTGCCCGAACTTATCGTCGGACTCAGGTCTCACCGAGCCGTGGTCCTCGCCCGTACCGGAGACATCGCTGCGGCCAGAGCAGAGATCCGCAGCCTCACACAGTACGAGCCCACCCCCGCGCAGGCGGACGACATTCGCGAGCAGGCCAGCATCATCGAGGAGCTCGCTGCTCAACAGGCCCAAGGTCACCCGTGAGCCACCTCGCCAGGCGGGACGCTCGCCTGTTCCCCCAAGCCGACGCCTCGGTCACCCGACCAGTTGCACCGCACTCCCCCGCACGTCTCTGACCTGCACAAACGCAAGATAATCTATAGGGATTCTCGTGGTAGCTGTGACTTTCCAGCTCAGTCACGAACTCGCAGCTCACAGGGCCACACATCGCTGGCCATAGCCGAACAGAACGCAACCTGCAGAGGTCAGGTACCACGCGCACTTCGGTCCGGACTATCCAGCTTGACCACGTGTGCCCAGCTCACATCCCGAAGCACACCAGATCAGGGCCGGGAATCCACACTGCAGGCAACGCTCTATCGTTCGAATTCAATTCGAACTGACACGCTTGAATTCGAGCACTACCGTTTGATTCTTGTCGAATACCGGCGCGTCCGCCGCCCCGAGAGGCCGGGTGTCCGGCGCGCGCTGAAGTACCACGGCAGGCGTCTGAACCCTGGACACGGCGCGGGTCGAGGGCGGGAGGAGCGGTGACGGGCCCGACCGGGCCCCCGCGCGTGCTGCCTTGGTGGTGGTGGGCGTGGTCACGTGACCGCGGGGCCCGGGCGGGCCGCACGGCGACTCGCGGCCCGCCGGAAGACGGGCGTCACGGCCCGGGCTGCCGGGGCGGTTCCCCGGTACGAACCGCGGTGAGGCCCCAGGTCGCGTACGGCAGGGTGACGTCGCCGCCCAGCTGATCGATCGCCGCCCCCAGATCCTTCAGCACCTCGGCCACCTGCCCGGGCCGCAGGCTGCTGAGGCCACCGGACGTCCGCAGAAGATCGAGCAATTCCTCGCGGGTGTACGAGCGTTCCCAGTCCTCACGCCACAGGTCCGGCTCGCAGAACCCGCCCGCCTCCCGGATCCCGTCCGCGGCCTTGTCGTACAGCCCCCGGTAGGCGTCCAGCATCGAGACCCCGGGCGGGCTGCCGAGGCGGAGCGGCGCATCGGGGGCCACCTGCAGGTACGCGGCGGTGAGGGCATCGGCCAGGGCCGCGGGAAGCTCGTAGACGTGCCCGAACGGCGCCAGCACCCCGCCCGGCCGCAGGACCCGCGCCGCCTTGGCCGCGCCCGCCACCGGGTCGACCCAGTGCCACGCCGTCCCCGACACGACCGCGTTGAAGGTGCGGCTGGCCGGCTCCCACGCCTCGAAGGTCGCGACCTCGGCCTCGACTCCGGTCTGCCGTGCGAACTCGGCCATCCTCGGGTCGGGCTCGATGCCGAGCACCGTACGGCCCACAGCGCGCAGCTGCCGGGCCACGATCCCGGTGCCGCAGCCGACGTCGAGGAAGTCGGGCCCGGGACCGGCGGCCGTGATCCGCGCGATCACGGTGTCGGGGTACGGGGGCCTGGTCCTGTCGTACCGTTCGGGATCGACCCCGAACGACTCCGCCATACGACGGTGCTGGTGAGGTTCCGGCCGGGGGCCAGACGCTAGAGTGGGCATGCGCCCACCCTAGTGGGCGAGCGCCCACTAGGGCAAAGGGCATGCCGGGACCAAGGAGGGGATGCACGTGCCTACCGGTGTGGCGCTGCGCGACCCTCGCCAGCAACTCTTCGACGCCGCGGAACGCATCCTGATGCGCGACGGGGCCACAGGACTGACCAGCCGGGCGGTCACCGCCGAGGCCGGCGTCGCCAAGGGCGTCCTGCACCGGCACTTCGCCGACTTCGACGCCTTCCTCACCGCGCTGGTGCTCGACCGCATTGCACGAGTCGAGGCGCAGGGCGCCGCCCTGCGCGCGGCGGCCGGGACGGGCACGGTCGCCGGCAACCTCACCGGCGCGCTGACGGCCCTCTTCGAGCCGGTGATGATGGCGATCGTGGTCCTCGTCATCGCCCGCGACGAACTGCGCACCCGGTTGCGCGCGGCCGGGGCCGCCCGCTTCCCCCTCGTCGGCGAGGGCACCGCCGCCATCGCCGGGTACCTGCGGGCCGAGCACGACCTGGGCCGCCTCACGCCGGGCGCCGACGTGGACTCGCTCGCGCCCACCCTGATCGGCACCGCGCAGCTGCTGTTCACCGAGTGGCGGGGCCGCCCCGAGCCCGAGGCCGTCCGCAAGGCCGTGACCACCGTTCTCGGCGGCGCCCTGCCCTGACCGTCGGCCGCCCGGCGCGGTGCTTGACGTAGGCGGCATCCCGGCTCTGGGCGTACTCCCAGCGTTCGTCGGTGAACTTCGTGCCGCATCCGGTGCAGACCGGGCGCCGGGCTTCGCGAGCGGCGGCCTGCTCGCGGGCGTGCTGCCGGGCCCGTTCCTCGTCGCGTGCGCGCTGGCGGGCGAGGGCGGCGTCGCGGGTTGCCGATGGCGTCGGCCAGGGTCTGGAACTGCTGGCTACCGGTCTGCGCAATCTTGACCAGAGCCTTCGTCACCGGTGACACAAAAAGTTGGCAGAGAACGTCAGTCCTCCCTGCCGGCTCAGGCCGATCTTTCCACTGACATCGCAATGCCGATCAGCAACTGACAGCCACACGCCGACCATCAGCGCCGTCACCAGCGATCGATCACTGCGGCACCCTGACCAGCGCGATCAGGCCGCCCACTGGTGACACCCCAAGCCGGACCTCCCCGGTGACACCGTCCCCGAACCTCACACCGCTGAACCCGCGTCGATCATCAGATGGTGCCGGCGCGGCTGCGTGGGCTGTTGCTTGGTGTGGGTTTGGCTGCGGTGGGTTGGGGTGGGGGCTACCG
>NZ_JBPQTQ010000189.1:0-8074 GCF_051386415.1 Streptomyces sp. URMC 129 | reverse complement strand
CGCCGCCTGCAGGGTCAGTAAGCGCTCCTCGGTGCAGTCCGCGAACCCGGCCGCCCGCACCGACTCCACCGCCGCCCAGGCGCGCCCGCAGACCCGCAGGCCCTCGGCGGCCAGCCAGGGATCGGTCTCGTCGTGCGCGGCGGTCTCCGGGTGGGCGAGGGTGGCGTCGACGAACGGCGAGATCAGCACCGTCTCCGGCGCGTGTCCGCCCTCGGCCGCCAGCGCCTGGGCCAGGGCCAGCGCGTAGCCGCCGCCCGCCGAGTCGCCCATGAGGACGGGCGGCGGGGCGCCGCCCGCACCCCGGGCCAGGTCCAGCAGGCGCGGGAACGAGTCCCGCCACGTGTGGTCGGGGGCCAGCGGGTACTGCGGGGCGAGGACGTCCGCGCCGGTCCGTTCGGCCAGGTCCGCCATGAACGCCCAGTGCTGCGGCGTGAAGTCCATGATGTAGCCGCCGCCGTGGACGTAGAGCACCGTGCGGCCCGGGGCACCGGCCGCGGGCCGCCGCGCGCGGAGGGTCCAGAGCGGGAAGCCGGGGGCGTCGTCACGGGCGACGTCGACCCGGCGGCCCAGCCGGGCCGGGGGCCGGGCGGGCCCGCCGGCCTGGAGCCGGCGGGCGCCGGTCAGGGTCCGCTCGGCGTCGGACAGCCGGTCCTTCATCGCGAACAGGCGCAGCGTCGCGACGTAATCCGACTGCCGGTCGCTGATCATGCTCCCCCCTCACACGGGCGTGGACGCGCGGGGTGCCGCGCTGAACCGCATCTCCTCATCGACCGGGCCCCGCCGCAGCGAGCGGATGTCGTACAGATAGTTCATCCGCAGCCGCCACGGTGCCCGTGCCCCCTGCTTGGGGAACGCGTCGATGGCGCGGAGCACGTACCCGGCGGCGAAGTCGAGGAACGGCTCCTCGGCCACGGACGGGTCCCGTTCGGGGACGCACTGACGGTAGCCGCGCCGGTCCATGTGCGCCAGCAGCCGGCAGACGTACTCGCTCACCAGGTCGGCCTTGAGCGTCCAGGACGCGTTGGTGTAGCCGACGGTGAAGGCGAAGTTGGGCACGCCGCTGAGCATCATGCCCTTGTACGCCATGGTCTCCGGCAGCTCCACCCGCCGCCCGTCGACGGCCAGCTCCATGCCGCCGAACGCCAGCAGGTCGAGCCCGGTGGCGGTGACGACGACGTCGGCCTCCAGCTCGGCGCCGGAGACGAGCCGGATGCCGGTCTCGGTGAAGGTGTCGACGCGGTCGGTGACGACGGAGACGTCGCCGCGCCGGATCGCCTTGAAGAGGTCGGCGTCGGGCACCACGCACAGCCGCTGGTCCCACGGGTTGTAGTGGGGCCTGAAGTGGACGTCGACGTCGAACCCGGCGGGCAGCGCCCGCTTGGCGCGGGCCCGCAGCACCGCCTTGACGACCTTCGGGCGGCGCCGGCTGAGCTGGTAGAAGCCGGTGTGCAGCAGGACGTTCTTCCAGCGCGTGGCCGCGTAGGCCGCCTTGCCCGGGAGCACTGTGTGCAGGGCGCGGGAGAGCGGGTCCACGCTGGGCTGGGCGATGATGTACGTCGGCGAGCGCTGGAGCATCGTCACGTGCGCCGCGTCGGACGCCATCGACGGGGCCAGCGTGACCGCCGTCGCGCCGCTGCCGATGATCACCACGCGCTTGCCCCGGTAGTCGAGGTCGGCGGGCCAGTGCTGCGGGTGCACGATCCGCCCGGCGAAGCGGTCGGTGCCGGGGAACCCGGGGGTGTAGCCCTGGTCGTAGCGGTAGTAGCCGCTGCAGGTGAAGAGGAAGCCGCAGGTGAACTCGACGGTCTCGCCGGTGTCGGTGCGCTCGGCGGTCACCGTCCAGCGGGCGTCCTCGCTCGACCAGTCGGCGCGCACCACGCGGTGACCGTGGCGGACGGCCCGGTCGACGCCGTACTCGCGGGCCGTGTCGCGGACGTAGGCCAGGATGGCGGGGCCGTCGGCGATCGACTTGCGGTCGGTCCACGGGCGGAACCGGTACCCCAGGGTGAACATGTCGGAGTCCGAGCGGATGCCCGGGTACCGGAACAGGTCCCAGGTGCCGCCGATCGCGTCGCGGGCCTCCAGGATGACGAAGGTCTTGCCGGGGTTCTCGCGCCGCAGGTGGCAGGCGGCGCCGATGCCGGACAGGCCGGCGCCGACGATCAGGACGTCGACGTGCTCGGGAGTGCTCATCGCGGTACCTCGCTGTACCTCTCGTTGCTGTGCTCGGGGGCTGTCCCGGCGGGCGCCGGCTACTTCGGGGTGACCGCCACGTCGTCCAGCGCGGTGTTGCGGGCGCTGGTCGAGCGGCCGAGGCGGGCGACCTCCTCGTCCATCAGCGGCAGCAGCCGCGGCGTGTGCCGGAGCGTGGCCCGGTCGCCGAGCCGCGAGGTGATCACCGGCTTGAGCCAGCGCAGCGCGCCGACCCAGCCGGGCACGTTGACCCGGCGCTTGCGGCCCGCGAGTCCCTTGACGAACGCGTCGACGCACACCTGGACCGAGGTCGTCCGCTTCAGCGGGCCCGGCAGGATCTTCAGCATCTGCCGGAACGCGGAGAGGTCCTCCTTGGCGTCACGCACCAGCGGGGTGTCGATCCAGGACGGGTGGGCGGTGCCCACGGCGACGCCGTGGTGGGCGACTTCGAGGCGCAGCGCGGTGGCGAAGTGCTCGACTCCGGCCTTGCTGGCGTTGTAGGCGACCAGGCCGGGGGCGGGCGCGAAGGCGGCGAGCGAGGACACGACGAGGATGTACCCCTTCCGCTCGATCACCGAGGGGAGGGCGGCGCGCACGGTGTGGAAGACACCGAGGACGTTGATGTCCATCACGCGCCGGAACGTGGCCGGGTCGACGCGCAGGACGGAGCCGTAGGAGGCGATGCCCGCGTTGGCGAGGACGAGGTCGATGCCGCCGAAGCGGGCGGCGCCCTCGGCGACGGCCCGTTCCATCGACGGCAGGTCGCAGACGTCGCAGACGACCGTGTGCACGGCGTCCTCGCCCAGCTCGGCGGCGAGGGCGGCGAGCGGCTCGGCGTCGAGGTCGGTGAGCACGAGCCGGACGCCGCGCTGCGCCAGCGCGCGGGCGGTCTCGGCGCCGATGCCGCGGGCGGCTCCGGTGATCAGGGCGACTTTTCCGTCGAGTGCCCTCATCGATGTTGATATGGGCATGAACACTCTCCTCGGTGCGGGCCCGCATGACTCCACGAATCTGGAACCGGACGGTGTCACTTTTGCATCTGATACGACACGGTGTCAATATCAGGGGTGATGAATCCCGGACCGCCCGCCACCCCGCCCGGCCGCACCTATCGCGGCGCCGACCCGCGCCAGCGCCAGGACGAGCGGCGGGCGCGGCTGATCGAGGCCGCCATCGAGACCTTCGGGACCGTCGGCTACCGCAACGCGACGGTCGACCGCGTCTGCGCCGCCGCCGGACTGACCAAGCGGTACTTCTACGAGTCCTTCGACGACAGCGAGAGCCTGCTGCTGGCCGTCTACGCGCGGGTGGCGGAGGAGCTGCACGCGCGGATCGTCGCGGACGCGGAGGCCGCCGCGCCGGACGTCGAGGCGCAGGTGCGGGCCGCGCTGACCGCGCTGTTCCGGACGATCGACGACGATCCGCGGGTGGCCCGGATCGCCTTCGTGGAGATCCTGGCGGTGAGCGCGACGATCGACAGCGCCTGGCAGGCCGTCAACACGGCGTTCGTGGACACGATCCTGCAGCTGACCAAGCCCTACCTCGACACGGCCGGGCTGTCGGAGACCGATCTGGAGATCCTGGCCACCGGAGTGCTGGGGGCCGTGGTGCTCATCGCGCAGCGGTGGGTCCTGGGCGAGCGGGCGCAGCCGATCGAGGCGCTGGTGAGCAACGCGCACACCATCGTGATGGCCGTCCTCGACCGCTTCGCCGCCACCCCGTCCTGAGCCGGTCCCGGGCCGCGGGGAAACGCCTCCGCCGCGGACCGGGAGGGGTCCGGCCCGCGACGGAGGGTCGAGGGGGTCGTGCCGGGGGTGGCCGGTGGCCGCTACGGGACGAGGCGCAGCAGCTTGTTGGGCGAGCCGCTGCCGAGGCTGCTCAGCACCCCGCTGGTGGCGCCGTTGACCAGGGCGCTCGCGACCTGCGACGGCGTGGAGCCGGGGTGCCCGGCGAGGTAGACCGCCGCGGCGCCCGCTGCGTGCGGCGCAGCCATACTGGTTCCCGAGATCGTGTTGGTGGAGGTGTCCGAGGTCTTCCAGCCGGCCGTGATGTCCACGCCCGGCGCGAAGAGGTCCACGGCCGGGCCGTAGTTGGACCAGCTCGGCTTGGTGTCGTTCCGGTCGGTGGCGCCCACGGTGATCGCCTCGCCGACGCGGGCCGGGGAGCTGGTCGAGGCGTCGGCGCCGTTGTTCCCGGCCGCGAGGGTGTACGTGACGCCGCTGGCGATGGAGTTGCGGACCGCGTCGTCCAGGGCCGTGCTGACGCCGCCGCCGAGGGACATGTTGGCGACGGACGGGCCGGAGTGGTGCTGTGTCACCCAGTCGACGCCCGCGATCACGCCCGCGGTGGTGCCGGAACCCGCGTTGTTGAGCACCCGGACGCCGACGATCCGCGCGTTCTTCGCCACGCCGTAGGTGGTGCCGGCGGCGGTGGTCGCCACATGGGTGCCGTGGCCGTTGCCGTCCTGCGCGACGGCGTCGTTGCTGACGAAGTCGTAGCCGTCGACGGCACGGCCGGCGAGGTCGGTGTGGGTGACGCGCACCCCGGTGTCGATGACGTAGATCGTCACGCCACTGCCCGCGGCATCGGGGTAGGTGTAGGTGCTGTCGAGCGGCAGGGTGGCCTGGTCGATCCGGTCCAGGCCCCAGGGCGCGCCGGTCTGCGTGGCGTCGATGTGCACCTCGATGTCCTGCACGACGGACTCGACGGCGGGGTCGGCGGCGAGGCGCCGGGCCTCGTCGGGGTCGAGCCGCGCCGCGTAACCGTTCAGCGCGGCGCGGTAGGTCCGCTGCACCGAGCCGCCGTACTCGGCGATGAGGTCCCGGCCCTGCGCGGAGGCGGCGGCGATCCCGGCGCCCTCCTCCAGGGTGACGATGTAGCTGCCGGCGACGGCGCCGGGGGAACCGGCGCCGATGACCACGCCCTCGGCGGGGGCGGCCTGCGCCGGAAGGGAGCCGACCGCCGCCAGGGCGGCCGTGGCGACGGCGGCTATGACCGCGGCGACACCGCGCCTCGGAGAGCGCGGGGAACTCGTGGCGGAACGCGTCAGTGCCATGGTGGGGGTGTCCTCTTTCCTCGATGACCTGCCATGGGTGTGCGGCAGGCCGGTGGGAGACGCACGGGGTGGTGCGGGAGGGAGCCCGGGTATGGGTCATACATTCGGTTTCCCGCAGGAATGATTCGCGGGCCGGGGCGGTCGCGGCAAGACCGTCGACTGAATGTCATAGGCATGACATAAATCCGCAACGCCCGCGCCACACCGGACCGCTGACGCGCCGTACAGAAAACGGCACCGCCGCCCCCCGGACGGCCCGCCGGGCCGGACACCCTGCGGTGTCAACGGCCCGGCGGATCACACCCCGGGGGCGGCGGAGAGAAGGACTTCGGCAGAGGGACTCTGACGGAAAGTCAGAAACCAAGCCTGCGGAGCTGCTTGGGGTCGCGCTGCCAGTCCTTGGCGACCTTCACGTGCAGGTCGAGGAAGACCGGCGTGCCGAGCAGGGCCTCGATCTGGCGGCGGGCCTTCGTCCCGACATCCTTCAGCCGCGCGCCCTTCGGACCGATCACGATGCCCTTCTGGCTGGGGCGTTCGATGAAGAGGTTGGCGTGGATGTCCAGCAGCGGCCGGTCGGCCGGGCGGTCCTCGCGGGGCAGCATCTCCTCGACCACCACGGCGATCGAGTGCGGCAGCTCGTCCCGCACGCCCTCCAGCGCGGCCTCGCGGATCAGCTCCGCGATCATGACCTGCTCGGGCTCGTCGGTGAGGTCGCCCTCCGGATACAGCGGCGGCCCCTCGGGCAGCAGCGGCACCAGCAGATCCGCCAGCAGCCCCACCTGGCGGCCGGCGGTGGCGGAGACCGGGACGATCTCGGCCCACTCGACGCCGACCTCCTTGCCGAGCAGGTCGACGGCGATGAGCTGCTCGGCGAGCGCGTCGTTGTCCACCAGGTCGGTCTTGGTGACGACCGCCACCTTCGGCGTCCGCTTGATCTGCGACAGCTCCTTGGCGATGAAACGGTCGCCGGGCCCGATCTTCTCGTTGGCCGGGATGCAGAAGCCGATCGCGTCCACCTCGGCCCAGGTGGCCCGGACCACGTCGTTCAGCCGCTGGCCGAGCAGCGTGCGCGGCCGGTGCAGGCCGGGCGTGTCCACCAGGACGAGCTGCGCGTCGGGCCGGTGCACGATGCCGCGCACTGTATGCCGGGTGGTCTGCGGGCGGTTGGAGGTGATCGCGACCTTGATGCCCACCAGGGCGTTGGTCAGCGTGGACTTGCCCGCGTTGGGACGGCCGACGAAACAGGCGAATCCGGAACGATGGGGGCTGTGCGTGCCGGGCGCGCTCGGCTCAGGGGTGCTCATGACCCGGCGATGGTCGCACGAAGCCGCCCGTCGGGGCCAGCCAGGTGAACGGGAACGTCCTTGCCGCCGGGCCCGCCGAGGTCGCGGACGACCGCCAGATCACCGTCCGGCACGGTCTCCGCCTCGCTGACCACGGCCGCCGCCTCCAGCGCCACCGCCCCGCTGGCCACGGCCATCGCCACCGCCGTCTGGAGGGCGCTCAGCCGCAGCGAGTCGAGCGCGACCGTGCCCGCCACATAGGTGCGGCCGGTCTCGTCCCGCACGGCGGCTCCCTCGGGGACGCCGTTGCGGGCGCGGGCGCTGCGGGCCAGCGTGATGATCTTGCGGTCCTCGGGGTCGAGAGCGTCTGCGGAGGCGGCGGCGTCAGTCATACGACCGAGCTTAAGTGCTCCCCCGGGCTCACAGATCCGTGGTCCCCGGCTGGTCCGGGCGCGGAGCGGGCACGCGGCCCGCGGCGACCTCCTCCAGCTTCTCCACCGCGCGCTCCGCGATCTTCTCCACGTCACCGGTGCCGCCGTCGTCGCGCCCGGCCTGGGCGACGCGGAGCGTCTGCGCGCCGACCCGGACGACCACGAGATCGGCCACCACGGGCGTGATCGCCGTCTCGCCGTCGAGCCGCCGGTGGAAGCGGACGGCCACGGACTCCTCACCGAGCCGCTTCACGTCGAGCGGGGCCGCGTCGTAGGCGACGGAGACGGCCTTGTCGGCCGGGCCCTCGGGCGTGTGGAGGGTGGCGCACTCGTCGAGCGCGGCACGCACGTCGTCCATGTCCCCGCCGGCCGCCCCGGCGTCCTGGTGCGCGGCGGCGACGGTGGTGACGAACGGGCCGCTGCGGGTCTTGGCGAACCCGGCCCTGGCCACGTCGTCGTCGTCACCGCCGACGTCGAAGAGGCCGTCACAGGCGGGTTCGGACGGCCGGGGAACGCCGAAGCCGCGCTTCTCGGCACTCTCCTCGCTGTCGCTGGCCCAGCCCTCGGGAAAGTCGACGGCGTCGAGCAGGGCCTCGCGCAACTGGTGCTCACTGAGCGCGTCCCCGGCGACCGGCCGCCCCGGCGCCAGCGCCAGACTCAGCACGGCCAGCCCGGCGACGAGGGCGGTCCGCAACGTCCGAAGGTGGTGAGCGTCCATACCTCCCATGGCGCCCCCCGAACGCCCGTACGGCCACCGCCACACCCCCATTCGGGTGACCCCACTCCCAGGCCCCCGGCGCGAAGCCGAGCGGCGGACACGGGCCGCCACCGGAAGCCGGGAGGGGGCACCGCGCCCAGGAAGCACCGGAACCCAGCGTCCCGACGACGACAACGCCCCGCAGCACACACCCCACGAACGCGGCAACGAGGGCGGGCCCGGAGCCCCGGAACGGGCAACGGCCCACCCCGGCAGCCCGCCGGGCAGGCACCCCGAGGCCCACGGCCCCCACCCAGGGAGCACCGAGGTCACGGAACCCCGACGACCACCACGCCCCGCCCCGCAGCACACCCGGCAACACGGGCGACGGCCCACACCCCGGGCACCCCCGGGG
>NZ_JBPQTQ010000188.1:0-8302 GCF_051386415.1 Streptomyces sp. URMC 129 | reverse complement strand
GCGGGGGTCGTGGGGCTCATCGGGGGTGCCGGGGCCGGGGTCGCGCACGCGCGGACCGTGGAGCCGGTGATCGGTGCCGCCACCGGGGAGCGGCTGCACGTCGTCTCGTTCAACATCCGGTACGACGCCAACGCCGCGCCCGGCACGGCCGACTCCTGGACCGACCGGCGGCCGGTGCTCGCGGAGCTGCTGGAGATCGAGCGGCCGACCGTGCTGGGGACGCAGGAGGCGCTCTACCACCAGGTCCGGCAGGTGGCCGCCGACCTGCCGCGGCACTACGACTGGATCGGGCTGGGCCGCGAGGGCGGCGGGCGGGGCGAGTTCATGGCCGTGTACTTCGACACCCGCCGCGTCGAGCCGCTGGACTTCGACCACTTCTGGCTGTCGGACACCCCGAACGTCATCGGGTCGGCGACCTGGGGCAACACCGTGATCCGCATGACGACGTGGGTGCGGTTCCGGGACCTGCGCACCGGCCGGGAGTTCGTCCACGTCAACACCCACCTCGACCACCGCTCCGAGACCTCGCGGCAGCGCAGCGCCGCCCTGATCCGGGAACGGATCGCCGGGTTCGACCCGGACCTGCCCGTCGTGCTGACCGGCGACTTCAACACCCCCGCCGAGACCTCCGAGTCCTACCGCATCCTCACCGGCGGCGACGGCAGCGGCGACGGCGGCCTGGCCGACACGTGGCTCACCGGGCACCAGGTCACCCCGGCGTGGGGGACGTTCCCCAACTACCGTGACCCAGTGCCCGGTGGCACGCGCATCGACTGGATCCTCGCCAACCGGCACGTCGAGGTGCTGAAGGCGGCCATCAACACCTTCCGCCTCGACGGCCGTTGGCCCTCGGACCACACCCCGGTCCAGGCACTCGTCCGCCTGGTGTGAGACGGGCGGGCCGGGGGGACGCCCTACGACGCCCTACTCGGCCGCGATGGCGCGCAGCACGTCCAGCCCCGCCGCCCGGCGCGCCGGGCGCCAACCCGCCAGCGCGCCGGCCAGCACCCCGGCCAGCGCCACGACCGCGAGTTGTGCCACCGGAACGGTGAACGCGCCGGTCCCGGCCGAGTCGGTCGCCCTGACGAGCGCCCAGCCCAGGAAGCCGCCCAGCAGCATCCCGCCGACCGTGCCGAACGTCGCCACCAGCACCGACTCCCAGCGCACCATCCCCCGCGACTGCCGCCGCGTCTGCCCGACGGCCCGCAACAGGCCCAGCTCGCGGGTGCGTTCGTGCACGGCCAGGGTCAGGGTGTTGGCGATGCCGAACAGGGCGATGAGGACGGCCAGTCCGAGCAGCGCGTAGACGAGGGACAGCATCATGTCGACCCCGGCGGCGGACGACGCGGCGAACTCGTCGCGCGTCTGCACCTCCGGGTTGCCGTACGCGGCCACGGCCGCCGCCACCGCCGCCTCGCCCCGCTCCTGGTCCACCCCGTCCGCGAACGTCACCGCCACCAGCGTGTCGGTGTCCTGCGTCCGGTGCGGCGCCCAGCCGTCGCGCGTGAGGACGAAGTCCCCGGCGATGTCGTCCCGTTCGAAGATCGCGCGGACGGTGAACGTCACCCGCTCCCCGTCCGGGAACGTCAACACGGCGGCGCTGCCCAGCTCCCAGCCACGGACCTCGGCCCCGTCCGCCGAGACCGCCAGATCCGTCGCACCCATGCCGTTCAACTCGCCTTCCACCAAGCCGAGTTCAAGAACCGAGCCCATCACGGCCGGGTCGGTCACGGTCAGCCGCACACCTTCCCCGCCGGTCTCCGCGACGCCGGAACCGAGGCCGAGAGCGGTCTCCACCTCGGGCAACGCGGCCACGGCCGGGGCGATCCGGGGGCTGATGGCCGCGCTGTCGGGCCCGAACCCGGGTGCCCGTACCGCGACATCACCCGCGAAGGCGCGCGCGACCGTCTCGTCCATCGACGTCTTCAGTGAGGCGCCGAAAACGGTGAAGAGGGACACCACGGTCACGCCGATCATCAGCGCGGTCGCGGTGGCGGCCGTGCGCTTCGGACTGCGCAGCGCGTTCCGCCGCGCCAGGCGCGCGGTCAGCCCGCGCAGCGGCCCGCCCAGCAGCCGCACCGCCTGCGTGGCGGCGACCGGCCCCAGAACCACGAACGCCGCCGACGTGACCACCGCGCCCGACACCGTCAGCGTCACCGAAGGCCCCGACGACGCGCCGAACACGGTCAGCGCGACGCCGGCCGCCGCCAGCGCGGCCCCCGCGCCCGTCCGGGCGCGCGAGGCGCCGGACGCGTCCACGGCCGTCTCGCGCAGCGCGGCCAGCGGCGCCGTCCGCCCGGCCCGCACGGCGGGCAGCAGCGCCGAACCGACGCACACCACGAGCCCGACCGCGAACGGCAGCGCCACCGACATGCCGGAGATCACCACGTCGCCGTCCGGGAAGGGGAATCCGACCGCCGGGAACAGGGCGCGCAACCCGGCCGCGATCCCGATCCCGCCGACCAGCCCGGCCAGCGACGCGACCGCGCCGACCGCCACCGCCTCCACCAGCGTCTGCCCGAGCACCTGCCGCCGCGAGGCGCCCAGCGCGCGCAGCAGCGCGTTCTCCCGGGTGCGCTGGGCGACGACGATCGCGAACGTGTTGTGGATGCTGAACGTGGCCACCAGCAGCGCCACGCCCGCGAAGCCGGTCAGGCCCGTGGTGAAGCCGGTGAGGAACTGCCCGGAGACCGCGTCCAGGTTCTCCTCGGTGACCGCGTCGCCCGTCGACGCCTCGACGCCGTCCGGCAGTACGGCCCGCAGCGCCGCGACCAGCTCCTCCTGCCCGGTGCCCGGCGCGGCCCGCACCTGGATGCTCTCCGCGAGCCCCGGCTCGGCGGTGAGGTAGCGCTCGGCGTCGGCCCTGGTCAGCCCGGCGAAGGTGTTCTCCCCCATGCCGTCCTCGCCGCCGAACGTCACGATGCCGACGACCGTCACCGGCACCGGGTCGGGAACGAGCAGCGTGGTCCGGTCGCCCACCTCCAGGCCGCCGTCCTCGGCGGCGCCCCGGTTGATCACGATCTCGCCGGGCGCCCCCGGCGCGCGGCCCGCCACGAGGGCGTAGGGGTTCAGTTCCGGGTCCTCGATCCAGTTCCCCGCCTCGGTGGGCGGGCCGTCACCGCCGATCGGCTCCCCGTCCTGATCGGTGACGCGGCCGAAGCCCGTGATGGTGGGCTGCGCGGCGGCCACCCCGGGCACGTCCGCGATCAGCTCCAGCAGGGACGTGTCCACGGGGTCCCGGACCGCCTGCGCGTCGTCCTCGACCGTGAGCGAGGCGGCGTTGCGGATCACGGCGTCGGTGCCGCTCGTCGCGTTGCCGAACATCGTGTCGAACGCGGCGCGCAGCGTGTCGCCCATCACCAGCGTGCCGCTGAGGAACGCCACGCCCAGCAGGACGGCGATGAACGTGCCCGCGAAGCGGCGCTTGTGTGCGCGCAGCGAGGCCCGGCCGAGGCGGAGACCGGCGCGGGCGCCCCCGGCGGTGCCCCGCGCGGCGCTGCCTCGCGCGGCGCTCATGACCGCCGCCCGAGCGTGTCGAACGCCTTCATGCGGTCCAGGACGCGGTCGGCGGTCGGCTCCGCCATGCGGTCGACGAGCCGGCCGTCGGCCAGGAAGACCACCTCGTCGGCGTGCGCGGCGGCGACCGGGTCGTGGGTGACCATGACGACCGTCCGGCCCATGTCGCGGACCGTCCGCCCCAGCAGCCGCAGCACCTCCGCGCCCGCCCGCGAGTCGAGGTTGCCGGTCGGCTCGTCCGCGAAGACGACGTCCGGCTTCCCGGCGAACGCGCGGGCCACCGCCACCCGCTGCTGCTGCCCGCCGGACAGTTCGGAGGGCCGGTGGTGCAGCCGGTCCCGCAGCCCGACCACGTCGATCAGCGCGTCGATCAGCGCGTCGATCCACTCCTCGTCGCCGCGCGCCCCCGCCAGGTCCAACGGGAGCGTGATGTTCTCCGCGACGGTCAGGGTCGGCAGCAGGTTGAACGCCTGGAAGACGAAGCCGATGCGGTCGCGGCGCAGCAGCGTGAGCCTGCGGTCGTCCAGGCCGGTCAGCTCCCGGTCACCGATGAACGCGTGGCCGGACGTCAGCGTGTCCAGCCCGGCCGCGCAGTGCATCAGCGTGGACTTGCCGGAGCCGGAGGGGCCCATGATCGCGGTGAAACGGGCCGCCGGGAACGCGACGCTGACGCCGTCGAGCGCGCGGACCTCCGTGCCGCCGGTGCCGTAGACCTTCACGGCGTCGGCGACGCGGGCGGCGGCGGCCGTGTCGGGCACCGGGGCGGCCCGGTGGGGGTGTGCCGGAGAGATGTTCATGGCAGGCGCGACTCCTCGCTCGGTCGGGTGGCGTCGATCCCGGCCGGACGGGAAGGGATCGCCGGCTCCGAGCGTCGCGTTCCCGGCGCCGCGCGGCGTCGTACCGGCAGCGGCACCTGTCCTGCTCCCCCGGCGTACGGGGACGCCCGCCGCGCGTCTCCGGCTACTCCCGGCGGCGTAGGCGCGGTGTCGCCGGACGGACGACGACGACGGCCTGATGATGACCGGCCGTCGTCGCCGCCGGGGCGTTCGGGGGCCTACGGAGCCGGGCGGAACGTCCGCAGGCGCAGGCTGTTGCTCACGACGAACACCGAGCTGAGGGCCATGGCGGCGCCGGCCAGCATGGGGTTGAGCAGGCCGCTCGCCGCCAGCGGGAGGGCGGCGACGTTGTAGGCGAAGGCCCAGAACAGGTTGCTCCTGATGGTGGTCAGGGTGCGGCGGGCCAGGCGGATGGCGTCGGCCACGGCGGTGAGGTCGCCGCGCACCAGCGTCAGGTCGGCCGCCTCGATGGCCACGTCGGTGCCGGTGCCGATGGCCAGGCCGAGGTCGGCGGTGGCCAGGGCCGCCGCGTCGTTCACGCCGTCGCCCACCATGGCCACGGTCCTGCCCTCCGCCTGGAGGCGGCGGATCGTCGCGGCCTTGTCCTGCGGCATGACCTCGGCTATCACCTCGTCGATGCCGACCTGCCGGGCCACGGAACCGGCCACGGTGCGGTTGTCGCCCGTCAGCAGGATCGGGGTCAGGCCCAGGCCGCGCAGCCGGGCGACGGCCTCGGCGGAGGTGGGCTTGACGGTGTCCGCGACGGTGAGGATGCCGCGCGCCGCGCCGTCCCAGGCCACGGCCACGGCGGTGTGGCCCTCGGACTCCGCGTCGGCCAGGGCCGTTTCCAGCTCGGCGGGCAGCGCGATCGCCCAGTCCGCCAGCAGGCGCGGGCGGCCGACCAGGATGGCGTGGCCCTCGGCCTGGCCCTGCACGCCGAGCCCTTCGAGGTTGGTGAAGTCCTCCGGCGGCGGCAGCGAGCCGCCGGTCCTGTCGCTGACGGTCCCCTCGGCGACGGTCGTCTCCGCGGCGGTCGTCTCCGCGGCGGTGGCGGCAGCGGTGGCGATGGCCCGGGCGATGGGGTGCTCGGAGGCGTTCTCCAGGATCCCGGCGAGCCGCAGCACCTGATCCGGGTCCTCCCCCTCGGCCGCGCGCACGGCCTGGAGGGTCATACGGCCGGTGGTGACGGTCCCGGTCTTGTCCAGGACGACGGTGGTGACGCGGCGCGTGGACTCCAGGACCTCCGGGCCCTTGATGAGGATGCCGAGCTGGGCGCCGCGCCCGGTGCCGACGAGCAGCGCGGTGGGCGTGGCCAGGCCCAGGGCGCAGGGGCAGGCGATGATCAGCACCGCGACCGCCGCCGTGAACGCGGCCCCGGCGCCCGCGCCGTTGCCCAGCCAGAAGCCCAACGT
The DNA here is from genome assembly GCF_051386415.1 of Streptomyces sp. URMC 129. Taxonomy (NCBI): domain Bacteria; kingdom Bacillati; phylum Actinomycetota; class Actinomycetes; order Kitasatosporales; family Streptomycetaceae; genus Streptomyces; species Streptomyces sp. URMC 129. The sequence goes on along the minus strand of NZ_JBPQTQ010000188.1, from coordinate 2,538 downwards.
CCCGACGGCGAGGGCGATCACGATGGGCACGAAGACGGCGGAGACCCGGTCGGCCAGGCGCTGCACGGCCGCCTTGCCGTTCTGCGCCTCCTCCACCAGGCGGGCCATCTGGGCGAGTTGGGTGTCGGCGCCGACGCGGGTGGCACGCACCACCAGCCGGCCGCCCGCGTTGATCGTCGCGCCGGTCACCGTGTCCCCGGGGCGGACCTCGACGGGCACGGACTCGCCGGTCAGCATCGAGGCGTCCACGGCGGAGGAACCCTCGGTCACCACACCGTCGGTGGCGATCTTCTCCCCGGGCCGGACCACGAACCGGTCCCCGACGACGAGGCGTTCGACCGGAACGCGCTCCTCGCGCCCGTCCGCGCGCAGCACCGCCACGTCCCGCGCGCCCAGTTCGAGCAGCGCCCGCAGCGCCGAGCCCGCCCGGCGCTTCGCCCGCGCCTCGAAGTACCGCCCGGCGAGGAGGAACGTCGTGACGCCGGCCGCCGCTTCGAGATAGATGTTGCCCGAGCCGTCCGTGCGTTCCACCGTCAGCTCGAACGGGTGCGTCATGCCCGCGACCCCGGCCGTTCCCCACAGCAGGGCGTAGAGCGACCAGCCGAGCGCGGCCAGCGTGCCCATCGACACGAGCGTGTCCATGGTCGAGGAGCCGTGTCTGAGGTTCGTCCAGGCCGCCTTGTGGAACGGCCACGCGCCCCAGACGACCACCGGCCAGGCGAGGGCGAGGGATATCCACTGCCAGTTGGTGAACTGCCAGGCCGGGACCATCGCCAGCGCGATCACCGGCACGGTCAGCACGGCGGAGAGCGTCAGCCGGTCGCGCAGCCCGCGCAGCCGCTCCTCGTCCGGGTCGGCCGCCCCGTCCGCCCGGTCCGCCTGGTCCGGCGGGGCCTGGGGGCGGGGCGGCTCGGCGGTGTAACCGGCGGCCTCCACCTGGCTGACCAGCTCCTCGACGGTGACGCCGGGGGCGAAGGTGACCTTGGCCTTCTCGGTGGCGTAGTTGACCGTGGCGGTCACGCCCGCCATCCGGTTCAGCTTCTTCTCGATCCGCGCGGCGCAGGAGGCGCAGGTCATCCCGCCGATGACAAGCTCGATCTGCTCGCCGCCGCCGGTCCTGTCGGTGGGGTCGGTGGACACGCTCATCGCTCTACTCCTTGATGTGAAGGATACGGGGGAGGGGTACTTCGGTGCTCAGTGGGCGTGCCCGCCGTGCCCGTCCCCGGTGGGCGCGGCGACGCCCTCGGTCGCTTCGACGGTGAACTCGGCGGTGCGGACCGTGCCGTCGTGCCGGAAGTCCAGGTACAGGCGGTACGCGCCCGCGCTCGGGGCCTGGGCGTGGAAGGTGATGCCGGGCCCGGCCGGGGTCTCGCCGTCGCCGGGCGCGCCCTCCGGGTGGACATGCAGGTAGGCGAGGTCCTCGGCGCGCAGCGCGACCAGGTGACCGTAGGCCCCGAGATACGGCTCCAGGTCGGTGACCGGGCGGCCGTCCCTGCTGACGGACAGGGTGAGCTCGCTCTCGGCACCCGCCGCCAGGTCGCCGTCCAGGGTCACCGTGTAGCCGTCGACCGTCGCCGTGCGCTCGGGCGCCGGCAGCGGCTCGGGCTCGTACGGGCCGGTGGCGGACACGTCCGCGGCGAGGGTGAGGGCGCCGTCCGGGTCGCCGGACGGCACGAAGTCGGCGAAGACGCGGTACTCGCCCGCCGTCTCCAGCGTCAGCGGCACGGACCAGGTGCCGTCGTCGCCGAGGGTGGGGTGCAGGTGCTGGTACCCGGCGAGGTCGTGGCGGACGACGATCAGGTGCAGGTCCTTGCCGTGGGCCCGCTCGTACTCGGTGAGCGGGGCGCCGTCCGGGCCGAGCACGCGGAAGCGGAAGTCGGCCGGCTCGCCGGGCGCCAGCGACTCGGCGTCCGGGGCGAGGGTGTATCCGCGGTGGGTGGCGGCGGTGGCGGCGGCGGACTGGTGCTGCTCCGCGCCGCTTCCCGCCCCGTGCCCGTGGTCCTCGTGCTCCGTGCCGTTCCCGGCGTCCCGGCCGTCTCCGTCGTCCGGGTCGTCCTGGTCGTTTCCGTGGCCGTCGTGTCCGGCGGGCTCCGGGTCGGAACCGATCGGGCCGACCAGGCTGCCGACGCCGAACGCGACGCCGAACGCGACGCCGAACGTCAGGGCGAGGCCCGCCCCGAAGGCGCCGATCTTGGTCGTGGCGTTCATCGTTCGCTCTCCTTCCGCTGTCCGCGTGCTCGCTGTCTGTCCGGGGCGCCGCTCAGTGGCAGCCGCCGCCTCCGCAGCAGCCCGACGCCTCGGCGGCGGTGCCGGGCGTGGGGACGACCTCGTACCCGGCCTCCTCGACGGCGGCGGCCACGGCCGCGTCGTCCAGCGGCGCCTCGCTGCTGACCGTGACCCGGCCGGTCTTCAGGTCGACGTCCACGCCGCCGACGCCGGGGATCTTGCCGATCTCGGCCGTCACGGAGCCGACGCAGTGGCCGCAGGTCATGCCGGTGACGGTGTAGGTGGCGACGGTGGCGGGGGCGGGGGCGGAAG
>NZ_JBPQTQ010000187.1:0-8446 GCF_051386415.1 Streptomyces sp. URMC 129 | reverse complement strand
GGGATGTGCACGACGGCCCCGCCCCCGTCGTGCACATCCCCTCGCTGCCGCTGCCCGGATATCCCCAGGTCCGGGTGGCGCTGCCGAGCCGCAAGCTGGCCGCCGCCGTCGCCGCGCACCGGCCCGACATCATCCACCTCGCCAGCCCGTTCGTCCTGGGCGCGCGCGGCGCCGCTCTCGCCGTGCGCACCGGGGTTCCGGCCGTGGCCGTGTACCAGACGGACCTGGCGGGCTACGCGCGCACCTACGTCGGCGCCGGCGAGCTGGCCGCCTGGCGCCGGATACGCGCCGTGCACACCGCCGCCGACCTGACCCTGGCGCCCTCCACCGCGTCGCTGCGGGCCCTGGAGGAGCGCGGCGTGCCCCGGCTGGCGCTGTGGCCGCGCGGCGTGGACACCCAGCGGTTCCGCCCGGGGCTGCGCGACGAGGCGCTGCGCGCCGAACTGGCCCCCGGCGGCGAGCTGCTCGTGGGCTACGTCGGCCGGCTCGCCCCCGAGAAGCACGTCGAGCTGCTGGCCGGGGCCGCCGCCCTGCCCGGCGTCCGGCTCGTGGTGGTCGGCGACGGCCCCAGCCAGACCGCGCTGCGGGCCGCCCTCCCCAGGGCCCGCTTCCTGGGCCGCCGCACCGGCGACGACCTGGCCCGCGTCTACGCTTCCCTGGACGTCTTCGCGCACACCGGCCCGTTCGAGACGTTCTGCCAGACCGTGCAGGAGGCCCAGGCGAGCGGCGTGGCCACCATCGCCCCCGCCGTCGGCGGGCCTCTGGACCTGGTCGAGCACGGCCGCACCGGGCTGCTGGTCGAGCCGCGCGACCCGGCGGCCCTGCGGGAGGCCGTCCGCACCCTGCGCGACGACCCCGACCTCCGCGACTCCCTCGCCCGCGCCGGCCGCGCCGCCGTCGAGGGCCGCACCTGGGAGGCCGTCGGGGACCAGCTCCTCGACCACTACGCCCGGGTCCGGCAGGAACGGGCGGTGGCACTCCGGTGAGCGACGTGCGCGCGGCCGGCGGGTCGCAGACGACGACGGTGTCCGCGGTGCGCCGCGCGGACGGAGAAGCGAACGGGAGGACGCGGTGAGCGGGCCTGTGGGTGGTGGACTGCGGATCGTCCGCCTCGCGAACTTCGTCACCCCCGCCTCGGGCGGGCTGCGCACCGCGCTGCGCGAGCTGGGCGCCGGGTACCAGGCGGCCGGGCACGAGCCGGTGCTGATCGTCCCCGGCGAGTCGCGGAGCGACACCCGCACCGCGCAGGGCCGCGTGATCACGCTGCCCGGCCGGGTGCTCCCCGGCACCGGGGGCTACCGGGTCCTGACCGACCGGCGGCGGCTGGCCGCGCTGCTCGCCTCGCTCGCCCCGGACCGGCTGGAGGTCTCCGACCGCACGACGCTGCGCTGGACGGGGGAGTGGGCCCGGCGCCACCGCGTTCCGGCCGTGATGGTCTCCCACGAGAGCGTGGACGGCGTGCTGGCCACCTGGGGCGTGCCGGAGGGCCTGTGCCGCCGCACCGCCGACCGGCTCAACCTCCGCACCGCGCACGCCTACACCCGGGTGGTGTGCACCACCGAGTGGGCGGCCCGGGAGTTCCAGCGGGTCGGGGCGCGCAACGTGGTGCGCGCGCCGCTCGGCGTGGACCTGCGCCGCTGCCGCCCCGAGCTGCGTGACGAGGCGCTGCGCCGGAAGCTGGGCGGCGACGCCCGGGTGCTGCTCGCCATGTGCTCGCGGCTCTCCCCGGAGAAGCGGCCCGGCATCGCCCTCGACACGCTCGGCGAGCTGTTGCGCCGCGGCGTGGACGCCGCCCTGGTGATCGCGGGCGAGGGACCGCTCGGCGGGCGGCTGCGGGAGCGGGCCCGGCACGAGGGGCTGCCCGTCCTGTTCTCCGGCCACGTGGGCGACCCCGCCGACCTCGCCGTCCTGCAGGCCACCGCCGACATCGTGCTGGCGCCCGGCCCGGCCGAGACGTTCGGGCTGGCCGCCATGGAGGCCCTGGCCTGCGGCACGCCCGTGGTGGCCAGCTCCCGGTCCGCCGTGCCCGCGCTGCTCGGCACGGCCGGTACAAGCGCCGACGGCGACGGCGCGGCCTTCGCCGACGGCGTGCAGCGGCTGCTCGCCCGGCCCGAGGCGGCCCGCAGGGCGGCGGCCCGGGCGCGGGCCGAGCGGTTCCCGTGGAGCGCGGCCGTCGACGCGTTCCTCACCGCCCTGGACGCGGCCCCCGTCACGGGCGGCGGCCGGGGAGCCGTCCCCGCGATGGGCGCGCGGCCCGGCGCGGGCCGGGGGAGGTCGGGGCCCGGGTCCGAGGGCGGGGAACGATGACCGCGGACCCGCCGGTCTGCTTCGCCGCGCTCGGGGACTCCCTCACCGAGGGACTCGGCGACGCCCTGCCCGGCGGCCGGTGGCGGGGCTTCGCCCCGCTGCTCGCCGCCGGGCTCGGCCCGCCCGCCCGGCCGGTGCGCCTGGTCAACCTCGCCCGCAGCGGCGCCCGCACCGCCGACGCGGCCGGCGAGCAGCTCGCCGCGGCGCGGGCGCTGCGGCCCCGGTACGCCTCGGTCATCGTCGGCGGCAACGACACGCTGCGCGGCGCGTTCGACATCGCGGACGCGGCCCGCGACCTCGACGCGGTCATCGGCGCCCTCACCGCCGACGGCGCCGTGGTGCTCACCGCCTGCCTGCCCGACCCCGGGCGCATGCTCCACCTGCCGCGCGCCCTCGCCCAGCCGCTCGCGCGGCGCATGCGGGCGCTCAACGACGTGGTGCACCACCTGTCCTGGCGCCACGGCGCGGTGCACGCCCACCTCGCGGACCACCCGCTCGTCGCGGACCGGGCCGCCTGGAGCGTGGACCGGCTGCACCCCAGTGAGCTGGGGCACCGCCTGCTGGCCCGGGAGTTCCACGCCGGTCTCGCCGCGCGCGGCCTCGCCGCCGGTCCGCCGCCGTCCCCGGTCCCCGACCGGCCGCCGCCCCGGCGCGCCGCGGGCGCCTGGTGGCTGGCGACGCGCGGCACGCGCTGGGTCGCCGCCCGCTCCACCGACCTGCTGCCCGGGCTGCTGCGGCTGGCCGCCGCCGAGACCCGGCACCGGCTGGCCGGCACCGAGGAGGCGCTGGACCGGGCCGCCCGGGACGCCACCCTGGCCGCGCTCGCGCCGCTGCGCGCGCCGGCCGTCCCCAGGGCCGTTCCCGCCGCTCCGCCACCGACCCGCCGCACCGGGACGGCGGCGCCGCGCGGCTCCGCCACCGAGCCCGTCTGACTGACCGCACACCTCACACCGGCCCGTGCAGCTCACCCGCGTGCGGCGCGAACAGGTCCAGCAGCCGCGTCCGCGCCGCACGCACCCGGTGGGCGAGGATCTCCGCGATCACCCGCAGCAGCGCGTAGCCGAACGCCGGGTTCTCGTCGCACACGGCCTGCACCGCCGCGCCCTCGAACTCGTACGCCCGCACCGGGCTCAGCGCCTCCGCGCCGAAGTCCCACTCGTACGGCGGGAAGAGCCATGACCAGCCCAGCAGGTCGCCCGTGGCGAGCGAGGAGACGGCCGTCGGCCGCCGCCCGGCCCCCAGCCGCAGGTCCAGCGTGACCGTGCCCGACCGGATGATCCAGAACCGGTCGGCCCGGCCCTTCTCCTCGAAGATCCGCTGCCCCTGGTCGAACGAGACCTCGCGGGCCAGCTCCATCAGCCGTTCGCGGTGGTCGGCCGGCAGGACTCGCAGCAGCCGCCGTGGTGCCGTCATCGCCGCGCCTCCTCATGGCCGCCGGTCACCCCCTCCCATTGCACCCCCGGCCTGCCCCGCGCGCATCCCGGACCGCCGGGCCCCGGCGGTCCGCCGACTCGCAGCCCGGTCCCGTCTCCGCGACAGTGGGGGAGGGGGAGGGCTGCCGCCACGGGCCCGGGCGGCCCGACTCCGAGGAGGAACGTGAGCACCACCCCGCACCCCGGCGACCTCGAATACCTGCCCGGCGGACCGGCCGCCGTGCTGGTGCTCGACGCGCGGGGCGCGGTGGTCGCCTGCACCCGGGGCGTGGAGCGCGTCTTCCACCTGCCGCCCGGCCTCCTCCGCGGGCGGCGGCTGGCCGGCTTCCTCGTCGAGCCCGACTCCTGGCCCGACCTGGACGAGCTGGCCGGGCTGGGCGAGTCCGGCCACGGCGTCGTCACCCTGCGCCGCCCGGACGGAAGCACCGCCGACGTCCGGCTCGACGTCCTGCCCCTGCGGCCGGACGGCGGCCCGGGCCAGCTGGTGGCGATCACCCCGGCCACCGACGCCCGGCTCCAGGAGGAGAACCTGGGGCTGATCCGCGCCCTGTTCGCGCAGAGCGCCGTGGGCCTGGCCATTCACGACGCGGACCTGCGCCTCACCCGGGTCAGCCTCCCGGACGAGGGGCAGCCGGACGGGCACTGGGGCGTCGACCGCGCCGGCGAGCCGTTCCCGCTGGAGGACGTGCTCCTCCCCGAGGACGCCGCGGCGTTCACGGAGAAGCTGCGGCACGTCGCCGCCACCGGCGAGCCGGTGGTCAACTGGGAGCACCGGGCCCGGCTCCTGGAGGCACCCACCCGCGAGCGGGTCGTGGCGTTCTCCGCCTTCCAGCTCCAGGACGCCGACGAGACCCTGATCGGCGTCGCGGCCCTCTTCAGCGACGTCACCGAGCAGTACCTGGCCCGCCGCCGGATCGCGCTCATGCACACCGCCGCCCAGCGCATGGGCGGCACCCTGGACGTCACCCGCAACGCCGAGGAGCTGGCCCGGGTCCTCGTCCCCGAGTTCGCCGACCTCGCGGCGGTCGACCTGGCCGAGGCCGTCTTCTCCGGCGACGACACCGGTCCCGTGCTGCTCCGGGCCCCCGTGCGCCGGATCGCGGCGATCGCGGCCGGCGAGGAGTGGCCGCCGGACGTGCACCCCGCCGGCGCCGTCTTCCACTCACCCAGCCTCCGCAGGGACCGGATCGGTGGTGGCCGGGTCCTCTTCGGGCCCTGGCTGCCCCACCTGCGGGCCCGCCAGGTCGGCGGAACGCCCGGTGACGGTCCCGACCCGCTGCTCCTGCCGTCCCGTAGCGGCACCCGGATGGTCGTCCCGCTCCACGCCCGGGGGCAGGTGCTCGGCGCCATCGCGATGTGGCGTTCCGCCGGCCGCCCCCCGTTCAGCCGGGCCGACGCCGAGTTCGCCGAGGAGATCGGCACCCGGGCCGCCCTCAGCGTCGACAACGCCCGGCGCTACACCCGCGAACACCGCACCCTGGAGACGCTCCAGCGCAGCCTGCTGCCGCAGCCCATGTTCGAGGTGAGCGCCGCCCAGACGGCGGGCAGCTACGTCCCGGCCGGGACCGCGGCCGGGATCGGCGGGAGCTGGTACGACGTGATCCCGCTCTCCTCCGCGCGCGTCGCGTTCGTCATCGGCGACGTCGCCGAGCACGGCCTGAACGCCACGGCCACCATGGGCCGGCTGCGGACCGCCGTGCAGACCCTCGCCGACCTCGACATCGCCCCCGACGAACTGCTCACCCGCCTGGACGACCTCGCCATCCGCCTGGCCGACGTGGGCACCGCGCCCCACACCACCCGCGGCGGCGCCGTCGGCGCCACCTGCCTGTACTGCGTCTACGACCCCGTCAGCGGCGAGTGCGCCATGGCCGCGGCCGGCCGCGTACCGCCCGTCGCCGCCGCGCCGGGGGAGAGCGCCGAGGTGGTGAGCCTGAAGCCGGGGCCGCCGCTGGGCGTCGGCGGCACCCCCTTCGAGACCGTGCGGCTCCGGCTGAGCCCCGGCAGCTTCCTGGCCTTCTTCAGCGAGGAACTCGTCGCGCACGCCGACGACCCCGCCGACGACGGCGGCGAGGCCCGGCGGCGGCGCCTGCGCCTGCTGTGCGACCGGGTGGCCGAGGGCGCCGCGGCCGGCACCACCCCCCGCGCCCTGGGCCAGGGCGTGCTGGACGCCCTGCTGCCCGGCCCGGCGCCCGACAACGACGTCGCCCTGCTCGTCGCCCGTGTCGCGGCCCTCCCCGAGGGCGCCGTCGCCGACTGGCGCTTCCCCGCGGACCCCTCCGTCGTCGGCGAGGCCCGTGACCGGGTCCTCGCCCAGCTCAAGGACTGGGACCTGACGGCCAACATGTTCCCCACCGAACTGATCGTCAGCGAACTCGTCACCAACGCCATCCGCTACGCCGGCGGCCCCGTCGGCCTGCGCCTCATCAGGGACGAGACGCTCGTCTGCGAGGTCTCCGACCCCAGCGAGACCCAGCCGCACCTGCGGCGCGCCCGCCCCACCGACGAGGGCGGCCGGGGCCTGTTCCTGGTCGCCCAGCTCGCCCACCGCTGGGGCAGCCGGTACACCCCCGCGGGCAAGACGATCTGGACCGAACAGCTCCTGGACCAGGGACAGGGGCGGGCATGAGCGACCACGCCCCGACGGACGCCACAGGACTGGGAGCCACCCCGGGCGGGCTGCTGGACGAGGTGCGCGTCGCCGTCTTCGTCCTCGACGGCGACGGCGCCGTCGTGCTGTGGAGCCCGGAGGCCGAGGCGCTCTTCGGCTACCGCGCCGAGGACGTCCTGGGCCGGCGGGCCGCGGGCATCCTGGTGCCCGACCGGCTGCGGGCGGCCGTGGACCGCTGGTTCGAGCGGACCTGGGCGGGCGAGGCGTGGTCCGGCGTCGTCCCCGTGCTGTGCGCGGACGGCACCCTCCGGCGGGTCGAGTTCCGCAGCCGCCGCCTGCACGACCCGCGCGGCGCCCCCAGGGTGCTCGCCCACGCCGCCGACACCCCCACCCTGCGGCGCCTGGAGATCGACCTCGCCATGTCGCTCAGCCTGATCAACCAGTCCCCGGTCGCGCTCGCGCTCTTCGACACCGACCTGCGCTGGCTGCGCGTCAACCCCGCGCTGGAACGCCTCAACGGGCTGCCCGCCGAGGCCCTGCTCGGCCGCCGCTACCGCGACGTGCTCGTCGGCACCGACGTCGAGGGCGTGGAGGGCGCCATGCGGCACGTCCTGGCCACCGGCGAGCCGCTCATCGACCACCGGACCACCGGCCGCACCCCCGCCGACCCGCAGCGCGACCACGTCTGGTCCGTCTCCTACTACCGCGTCGACGACCAGTCCGGCCACACCATCGGCGTCGGCACCTCGGCCATCGACGTCACCGAACGCCAGCGCGCCGACGCCGAGGTGGCCGCCGCCCGCGAACGGCTCGCCGTCATCGCCGACGCCGGCACCCGCATCGGCACCACCCTCGACCTGCCGCGCACCGCCCGCGAACTGGCCGAGGTCGCCGTGCCCCGGCTGGCCGACCTCGCCGCCGTCGACGTCCTCGACTCGGTCCTCGGCGGCGAGACCGCGCCCCCCGTACGGCCCGACGGCTCCGTGCTGTTCCGGCCGCTGGCCGTCGTCGCCGGCCAGGGCAGCGACGAGGGACGGGCCGCCTACCGGCTGGGCGAGGCCGCGTCCCACGGCCCCCGGCGCGTCCTCACCCAGTGCGTCCGCGAGGCCAGGCCCATCCTGCTGGCCCGCGTCCTGGCCCCGGCGCTGCGGCACATCGCCAGGAACGAGGAGGTCGCCCGGGTCTTCGCCGGCGTCGGCGTCCACTCCTTCCTGGCCGTCCCGCTCACCGCGCGCGGCGAGGTGCTGGGCACCCTCAGCCTGTGCCGTACGCGCAACCCGCGCCCGTTCGACCAGGAAGACGTCGCCCTCGCCGGCGAACTCGCCGCCCGCGCCGCCATCAGCGTCGACAACGCCCGCCTCTACAGCCGGGAACGGGGCACCGCGCTCACCCTCCAGCGCAGCCTGCTGCCCCGGCTGCCGCGCAGCCGCCCCGGCATCGACATCGCCTGCCGCTACCTCCCGGCCGTCAGCGAGATCGGCGGCGACTGGTTCGACGTGCTCGAACTCGGCGCCGGCCGGCTCGGCCTGGTCGTCGGCGACGTCATGGGCAAGGGCGTGCGCGCCGCCGCGATCATGGGCCAGCTCCGCTCCACCATCCGCGCCCTGGCCCTCCTCGACCTGCCGCCCGCCGAACTCCTCAGCCACCTCGACGCGATCGCCACCTCGCTGGGCGACTCCATCGCCACCTGCGTGTACGCCGTCTGCGACCCGCGCGACGGCTGGTGCGAGATCTCCAGCGCCGGCCACCTGCCGCCCGTCCTGGTCCGGCCCGACGGCACCGCCGAACTCCTCGACCTGCCCAACGCCGTGCCGCTCGGCGTCGGCGGCGTCCCGTTCACCGCCGAACGGCGGCGGCTGGCGCCCGGCAGCACCGTCGCCCTGTTCACCGACGGCCTGGTCGAGGAACGGCGCGCCCCCATCGACGTCGGCCTGCGCGCCATGACCCGGCTGCTCTCGGGCGCCCCCCGGCCCCTGGAGGAGACCTGCGACGCCGTCCTGAGCGGCCTGCGCCCCACCACCCCCGAGGACGACGTCGCCCTGCTCCTGGCCCGCACCCACCGGCCCGGCCCCTGACACCCGGCCGGGCACCCGGC
>NZ_JBPQTQ010000186.1:0-8476 GCF_051386415.1 Streptomyces sp. URMC 129 | reverse complement strand
GCACCGAGCGGACGCGGAGGAGGGGGAAGCCGAGCCGGTCGGGGAATAGCGGGGTGGGGGGAGAAGTTGGCACCGACCAGCGGTTGCCCGTTCAACCATGGGCGTTCCGCTTCCCCGCCGTTCACGTCTCCTCCGGGAAAGGCTCCAGCACCATGTCCCTCGCCCTCGACGCCGCCGCGCAGGACCTTCTCTTCCGCCGGGCCCACACGGCCCGGTCGTTCACCGACGAGCCGGTGACGGACGAGCAGGTGCGGGCGATCTACGACCTGATCAAGCTCGCGCCCACCGCGCACAACTCGTCGCCGCTGCGCGTCACCCTGCTCCGCAGCACCGAGGCCAAGGAGCGGCTGCTGCCCCTGCTGTCCGAGAAGAACCGGGCGCAGACCGCCGCGGCCCCGCTGACCGCGATCCTCTCGGTCGACCTGCGCTTCCACGAGAAGCTGCCGAAGCTCTTCCCTGTGGTGCCGGGCCTGAAGGACGTGGCGTACGCGGACCCCGCGGGGCGCGCGGAGGCGGGCGTGCTGAGCGCCGGGCTCCAGATCGGGTACTTCGTCCTCGGTGTCCGGGCCGCGGGGCTCGCCGCGGGGCCGATGACCGGGTTCGACGCCGGGGCCGTCGACAAGGAGTTCTTCGGGGACGGGCGGCAGAAGGCGCTCGTGGTGGTGAACATCGGCAGGCCGAGCGCCACCGCCTACAATCCGCGCCTGCCGCGGCTGGACTTCGAGGAGGCCGTCACCGTCCTGTGAGGGGCGCGCGGGCTGACGCCGTCGCCGCCGCGGTCATCGGTCAGGGCCGCTCGGCCCTGACCTCCAGCGCGCCGGCCAGGTGCGCGAGCCGGTCCCAGGGCGCGGTGCCCATGACCACGGTGGTCACGTCCGGCTCCCGCAGCACCAGGGCGTCGTACTTGGCGCCCTCGTACCGCGCCCAGTCCTGTCCGTCGATCCGCTCGGTCTCACCGGTGTCCTCGGCGCCGCGCGTCACGTCGGAGACGAACTCGCCGGGTTCGCCGTCGGCCTGGGTGAGCGCGGCGTACTCGTCGCCGGGGTCCAGGAAGCCGAGCCGCCAGGTCGCGCCGAACTCGCCCGCCGGTTCGTACCGCACGGAGGTGGCCCGCCAGCTCCCGGACAGGCCCACCGGGGACAGCAGGTCGTACGGCGCGGCACGGGCCGCCGTGGCCGACGCGACGTCGTACTCCATGCTCCGGATCGCGTTCTCCGGCTCCTCGTCGGGGTTGAGGACGAAGAGGGCGAGCACCGCGGCGCACAGGGCGGCCATGGACAGCACCATGTTCCGCACCGACGCGAGCTGCTGCCGCCGGTCCGGCTTCCCGCGCCCGGTCTCTTCCTGAGCGTCGTCCGCCGTCTCGGTCGCCTCGGTCGCCACGTCGTTCGCCACCCTCCCATGGTGGCGCATACCGGGGCGCGGCCCGCACCCGCCCCCGGCCTCCCGGGCACCCCGCTCCGCTCGCTCAAAAGTAGGGCGATCTGCTCATGTGTACGAGGGCCGGATAAAGTCGGAGGCACCCTCAGCGCGACTCGGCGCAGAAAGGTCGTCTCCGATGACTGATCACCACCTTCCGCCCCCGCTGGACGTCGCACCCGCAGCCCCCGACCGCAACCTGGCCCTCGAACTGGTCCGCGTGACCGAGGCGGGCGCCCTCGCCTCCGGCCGCTGGGTCGGCCGCGGTGACAAGAACGGCGCCGACGGCGCCGCCGTGCGGGCCATGCGCACCCTGATCTCCACCGTCTCGATGAACGGCGTCGTCGTCATCGGCGAGGGGGAGAAGGACGACGCCCCGATGCTGTACAACGGCGAGCGCGTGGGCGACGGTTCGGGTCCCGAGTGCGACGTGGCCGTCGACCCGGTGGACGGGACCACCCTCACCGCGAAGGGCATGGGCAACGCGGTCTCCGTGCTCGCCGTCGCCGAGCGCGGTGCCATGTTCGACCCCAGCGCGGTCTTCTACATGGACAAGCTGGCCACCGGCCCCGAGGCCGCGGACTACGTGGACATCGACGCGCCGCCCTCGGTCAACATCCGGCGCGTGGCCAAGGCGAAGGGCGGCTCACCGGCCGACGTGACGGTCTGCATCCTGGACCGGCCGCGCCACGCCAACCTGGTCAAGGAGGTCAGGGAGAGCGGCGCGCGCATCAAGTTCATCTCCGACGGCGACGTGGCCGGCGCGATCATGAGCGTGCGCGACGGCACCGGCGTCGACCTGCTCCTGGGCATCGGCGGCACGCCCGAGGGCATCATCGCCGCCTGCGCGATCAAGTGTCTCGGCGGGACGATCCAGGGCAAGCTGTGGCCCAAGGACGAGGCCGAACGGCAGGCCGCCCTGGACGCGGGCCACGACCTGGACCGGGTGCTGCACACCGACGACCTGGTCCGCGGCGAGAACGTCTTCTTCGTCGCCACCGGCATCACCGACGGCGAACTGCTGCGGGGCGTGCGCTACCGCGCGGAGACGGCCACCACCCAGTCCCTGGTGGTCCGGTCCCGCTCCGGCACCATCCGCCAGATCGACTCGACGCACCGCCTCAGCAAGCTCCGCGCCTACAGCGCGATCGACTTCGACCGCGGCCGGTAGGCACACCGGCACGGGCTCGGCGGAAGCCCCGTCCCCCAGCCTGTCGCGGCCGGCTGGGGGCGGGGCCGGGCCACCGGGCCCGCGGTCTCACGCGATGCGGCCCATGTCCGCCGGACGGCCGCCTGACGCCGCCTCACGACGGCGCCTGCGGCTGAGAACCACACGGCGCTCGGCGGCCGTCAGACCGCCCCACACACCGTACGGCTCCGGCTGGAGCAGGGCGTGCTCACGGCACTCCAGCAGCACCGGGCACCTGGCGCACACCGACTTCGCCGCCTGCTCGCGGGAGAGCCGGGCCGCCGTGGGCTCCTGGGACGGGGCGAAGAACAGCCCCGCCTCGTCCCGCCGGCAGGCGGCCTCCGAGTGCCAGGGCCCACCCAGATCTCTCGAACTGCGCGGGGCTGGAACGGGTGATGACCACTGGGACTCCTGTGGCGGTGACGATTGCAGCACGGTCAACTCCTGACGACGGCTACCGGGGGTCGCTCCTGGCTGATGCACCCTCACCCGACAAAGGCGATGCCGCAGATCACCCTTCCCGCCATGCGGCCATACGAGTGACGGTCCCCCGAGCCCTACCCGCTGTGCGCACGCTTATGCACGGAGCGACAACGCAGCCCGCCGGATCAGCCGTTCCGGTCATCCGTCCCGCAGGTCCCGCACGCGCTTTCCCGGCACGGGCTTCGCCTCGACGCCGCCCCAGACCGCCACGCCCCGCACCAGCACCACCGGCGCCCCGGGGTCGGCGGATTCGGACTCCCGGACGTCGAAGCCGCCCATGACGCCGCTGCCGCCGCCGCGCAGGCTCACGTTCTCCGGGACCTTGATCTCCACCCCGCCGCACAGGGCCGTGGCGTTGATCACAACGTGCTGCTGCTCGAAGATCGCCTCGGTCAGGTCCAGCTCCACGCCACCGAAGACCGCCACCACGTTGACCCTCGCGCCCACCCGCCAACGGCCCTGCCGGCTGGCGCCACTGAGGACGGCCACCACGTTCCGCGCGTTGGCGATCCGCAGCCCGTGCCCGCCGCGCCCCGCGGCGGCGCCAAAGGCGGACGACGGCGCGGCGGCGGGCGCCGACGGGCGCTGCCCGGCCGGGAGATCACTGATCAGCGGCTCCAGCTCACCGAAGGTCTTGGCCCGGTACGCCGCCTCCACGCGCTCGGCGTGCTCCTCGGGGTCCAGCCGCCCCTCGGCCAGGGCCTCGGCCAGGATGGCGGCGATCTTGTCACGGTCCGCGTCGGAAGCCCGGACGGCCGGCTGCTTGTCCAGCGGCACGGCGGGCGGTTTCTCAGCGCTCACGCGTTCAGCCTACCGAGTCGCGATACATCGCGACTAGGAGGAGGGCAGGGCCATCTCGAACCACACCAGCTTGCCGGTGCTCAGGCGCGTCGCCCCCCACTCGCGGGCCAGCCGCTGGACGAGATAGAGACCGCGACCGCCCTCGTCGGCCGGTCCCGCCTGTCGCAGCCGCGGCAACTGCGGCACGTCGTCGCCCACTTCGCAGCGCAGCGCGTCGGTGCGCAACAGCCGCACGGACACGGGCCGTTCCGCGTACCGCACGGCGTTGGTCACGACCTCGCTGACCAGCAGCTCGACCGAGTCCTCCAACTCCCGCAGCTCCCACCGGGTCAGGCTCTCCCGGACCAGCCGGCGCGCCTCGCGCACCGACTCGGCGCGCGGGTCGAGTCGGCAGTACGCCACGTTGTCCGGCGCGATGCCCTCGAACCGGGCGGCCAGCAGCGCGATGTCGTCGTCCCGGTCGCCGGGGCCCACGATGTCCAGGACCTCGTCGCACAGCGGCTCCAGCGGGGCCGCCGCGTCCGGGCGGGTCAGCCGCGAGACCTCGGACAGCTTCTCGCGCAGATGCTCCACGCCCGTCCACACGTCCCGGGTGCGGGACTCGACCAGCCCGTCCGTGTACAGCACGAGGGTGGCACCGGCCGGGGCGGCGACCTCCACGGTCTCGAAGTCCACACCGCCCACGCCGATCGGCGCGTTGGGCGGCAGGTCCACCAACTCCGTGGAGCCGTCGGTGTGCAGCAGCACGGGCGGCGGGTGGCCCGCGTTGGCCGCCGTGATCCGGTGCTCGACCGGGTCGTAGACCGCGTACAGGCAGGTCGCCATCCGGTCGGTGCCCAGCCGCTGCGCCTGCTCGTCGAGGTGGTGCAGCACCTCCTGCGGCGGCAGGTCGAGCCCCGCCAGCGTCTGCACCGTCGTCCGCAACTGCCCCATGATCGCGGCCGAGGTCGTCGAGTGACCCATCACGTCCCCGACGACGAGCGCGACCCGGCTGCCCGGCAGCGGGATCGCGTCGTACCAGTCGCCGCCGACGCGCGCCGACTGCGCCGCCGGGAGGTAACGGCTGGCCAGCCGCACGCCGGTGACCTGCGGCAGGTCGTCGGGCAGCATCGTGCGCTGCAACTCGTCCGCGATGGACGCCTCCCGCCCGTACAGCATCGCCTTGTCGACACCGAGCGCGGAGTGCGTGGCCAGCTGCTGGGCCACCTGGAGATCCTCGTGCTCGAACGGCTCGCGGTGCGGCTCGCGCAGGAACACCGCCGCGCCGATGACCCGGCGCCGGCCGCGCAGCGGCGCGACGATCGCGCGGTGGTCCTCCGGCGGGTACGCCGCGCCGGTCAGCTCGCGCAGCGCGGCTCTGGGCACCTGTGACTCGGTGAACACCGGCCGGACGCCGCGCAGCACCTCGGCCAGCGGCCCGTTGCCCCGCACCTCCAGGCGCGGCGAGGCGTCCGCGAGGAGAGCCTGCAACGGGCCGGACCCCTCGGCGCGCAGGTCGCCCAGGGTGCCGAGGGTCAGCGCCTCGGGAATGCGGTCGGTGCGGCGCAGCCGCAGCACCCACGGCGTCACCGGCTGCTCGTCGCCGACCGGCAGGGGATCCCGCAGGTAGACCAGGATCGCGTCCGAGAACGTCGGAACGGCGGCCCGGCACAGCCCGAGCACGATCTCGTCCAGGTCGATGCCCCGAGCGATCCGGCGTGTGGCCGCCCCCACGAACCGCAGCCGGTCTGTCTCGGGCATCCCGCCGTTGAGCGCCTCGCCCGTCGTCGGGCGGACGGGCGGGTGCTCCACGGAGTCGGGCTCGGAGCGCGCGTGCGGCAGCGCGGAAGTCTCGGCGAACGCGGTTACGTCCGCCGTGCGCGCCGCGGGCTGCGGTGGGGTCGGGTCCGTCACGAGGGGCTGTCCATCCAGGCGGGGAACTGGCGTGCGGGGTGGGGGCGTTGTCCGGTTGCTGTCGTGGGGGTCGATCCTACGTTTGGTGCCCTGGGGGGTATCAAGAGGCTCTCGGGTGATGCGGCAGACGGTGTTCCTCGCGCACCGGTGCCATGGCGGTGGCCGACCGGTCCCAGTCGTCCGGCAACTGCGGCGTGCGCCACCGCGGATCGGGCCGCCAGGACGCCCAGTTCTCGGAGAACGGACGGTCCCACGCGCGGATCAGCCGGGTGGCCTCCCGGCCGGCCGCGCGGATCCGCTCCGCCTGCCCTGCGTCCAGCAGCCCGGCCTGCTGTGCCTGGGCGAATTCGTCCTCGTCCCGCCACTCCCAGCTCCGGTCGGGATAGACCGCGATGTCGAGGAAGTGATCCTCGGAATCGACCCCGCCCGGCCAGCGGCGCCGGGGCTCCTCCAGGTTGACGTACCAGTTCTTGAAGCGCCAGCCCCGGTCCCAGAAAAGCCACACGGACCACGGCCGACCCGGTGACGCCAGCTTCAGCACCCCCGCCCCGAACCAGCGGGAGCGGACGGTGATGCGCGGCTTGGTGTAGCGGGTCGCCAGCGGCTCGGCGTGGACGGGGGTGCCGTCGGCCAGCTCCGGCTTGATGCACTCGGTGCCCGGCGCCATCCAGACGGCCAGCAGGTCGGGGGTGTCCTGCACAACGGTCACGGGCCGGCAGATGTGGAAGTCGCTGGATCCACGCGAACCATTGGCCCGGTAACGCCACAGGATGTGGTCGCCGGGCCGCCACGGATGCGCACCGCCGGTCGCGTCATTTCCCGTTGTCATCTACACATGGTATTCGGGCCGACGCGGACAGCGGGCGCATCCGGGTGTGACGTGCGCGCCAGGCGCTCGCCGGGGGCGTGCTCAGGGGTGGGTCATCCGCAGCACGTCCAGGGCCTCGTCGAGCTGCTCGACGGTCAGTTCGCCGCGCTCCACGTACCCGCCGTCGAGGACCGCCTCGCGGATGGTCTTGCGCTCGGCCAGCGCGCGCTTGGCGACCTTGGCGGCCTCCTCGTAACCGATGTAACGGTTGAGGGGGGTGACGACGGACGGGGACGACTCGGCGTACTCGCGGGCCCGTTCGACGTTGGCGGTGATGCCGTCCACGGTGCGGTCGGCCAGCAGGCGGGCGGCATTGGCCAGCAGCCTGATGGACTCCAGCAGGTTCCTGGCGATGACCGGGAGCATCACGTTCAGCTCGAAGTTGCCGGAGGCGCCGGCGGTGGCGACGGTCGCGTCGTTGCCGATGACCTGGGCGGCGACCATCAGAACGGCCTCCGGGATCACCGGGTTGACCTTCCCGGGCATGATCGAGGAGCCGGGCTGGAGGTCGGGCAGGGCGATCTCCGCCAGGCCGGTGCGCGGGCCGGAGGACATCCAGCGCAGGTCGTTGCAGATCTTGGTGAGCGAGACGGCGACCGTGCGGAGCTGGCCGGAGGTCTCGACCAGGCCGTCGCGGGCGCCCTGCGCCTCGAAGTGGTCGCGGGCCTCGGTCAGGGGCAGACCGGTGGTGCGGGCGACCTCCGCGATGACGGCGGCGGAGAAGCCGGGCGGGGTGTTGATGCCGGTGCCGACGGCGGTGCCGCCGAGGGGCAGCTCCGCCAGGCGCGGCAGCGAGGCGGTCAGCCGCTCGATGCCGTAACGGATCTGCGCCGCGTAGCCGTTGAACTCCTGGCCCAGGGTGACCGGGGTGGCGTCCATCAGGTGGGTGCGGCCGGACTTGACGACCTCGGCGAACTCGACGCCCTTGCGTTCGAGGGACTCGGCCAGGTGCGCGAGGGCCGGGACCAGGTCGCCGGTGACGGCCGCGGTGGCCGCGATGTGGATGGAGGAGGGGAAGACGTCGTTGGAGGACTGGCTGGCGTTGACGTGGTCGTTGGGGTGGACCGGGCGGCCGAGGCGCTCGGTGGCCAGGGTCGCCAGCACCTCGTTGGTGTTCATGTTCGAGGAGGTGCCGGAGCCGGTCTGGAAGACGTCGACCGGGAAGTGCTCGTCCCAGTGCCCCTCGGCCACCTCCTCGGCCGCCCGCACGATGGCCTCGGCCATGTCCTTCTCGATCACGCCGAGTTCGGCGTTGACGGTGGCCGCCGCCGCCTTGATCCGGGCGAGGGCGGCGATGTGGGCCCGCTCCAGACGCTGGCCCGAGATCGGGAAGTTCTCCACGGCCCGCTGGGTCTGCGCCCGCCACCTGGCGTCCGCCGGCACCCGCACCTCGCCCATCGAGTCATGCTCGATGCGGTATTCGTTCGTACCACTCATGGGGTCGAATCTACCCGCCGGTCTTCCGGGCCCGGCCACCCGGCCGGTCCCTCCGGCGCCCGGACCGGAGGGAACCCGCCCGGGGGCCGGAACACGGCACGCGCGGGCCGGAAGCACCCCTCGGCGGGACGGGGTGGCGCGGGGTGGGGCACCGGGCCGGTACGGCGGCGCGGACCGGCCCGAGCCGGAGACCCGACGACGGCGACGCTCTCCCCCACGCGTGCTTCCCCACGCACATCGCGCAGTCGGCGCCCGCCAGGGCCGAGAGGCGCCGCGGGCCCTGCGCGGACCGGTGGCGGTGCGCGGCGGTCCGGGTGGATCGGTCTCCGGGGAAGCGGAACGTGGCCGCCGAGCCGAGTCTCCGGGGGTCCGGCGGGGCCGGTAGC
>NZ_JBPQTQ010000185.1:0-8511 GCF_051386415.1 Streptomyces sp. URMC 129 | reverse complement strand
TGCCGCGCATCGGCGCCGACCTCGACGTCCCGCTCTCCGACCTCCAGTGGACCCTCAACGCCTACATGCTCACCCTCGCCGGGCTGATCCTGCTCGGCGGCGGCCTCGGTGACCGCTTCGGGCGGCGGCGCGTCTTCGTCTGGGGCGTCGCCTGGTTCACCGTCGCCTCCCTGCTGTGCGGACTGGCCCCCACCTCGCCGGCGCTGATCGCCGCCCGCGCGCTCCAGGGCGTGGGCGGCGCGCTGCTCACGCCGGGCTCGCTCG
This sequence comes from Streptomyces sp. URMC 129, assembly GCF_051386415.1. Taxonomy (NCBI): domain Bacteria; kingdom Bacillati; phylum Actinomycetota; class Actinomycetes; order Kitasatosporales; family Streptomycetaceae; genus Streptomyces; species Streptomyces sp. URMC 129. The sequence goes on along the minus strand of NZ_JBPQTQ010000185.1, from coordinate 8,247 downwards.
CGCTGATCCAGTCCTCCTTCCGGCAGGAGGAACGGGCGAAGGCGGTCGGTCTGTGGTCCGGACTCGGCGGCGTGGCCACCGCGCTCGGGCCGTTCGTCGGCGGCTGGCTGGTGGACGGCCCCGGCTGGCGCTGGATCTTCTACCTCAACCTGCCGTTCGCCGCGGCCATCCTGCTGCTTGCCCGCCACATCCCGGAGAGCCGCGACTGGGGCGCGACCGGCCGCTTCGACGTCCCGGGCGCCGCGCTGGCCGCCCTGTCGCTGGGCGGCGTCACGTACGCGCTGATCAACGCGCCCGCGCTGTGGGCGCTGGCGGCCGGGGCCGTGCTGGGCGCCGTCTTCGTGTGGTGGGAACGGCGCACCGCCCGGCCGATGCTGCCGCTGGGCGTCTTCCGCTCGCGGCTGTTCACCGCCGCCAACCTGGTGACGCTCTGCCTGTACGCGGCGATCGGCGGCGTGTTCTTCCTGCTGCCCACCCAGCTCCAGAACGGCCTGGGCTACGACGCGCTCACCGCCGGCGTCGCCTCGCTGCCCGTCACGGTGCTGCTGCTGGTGCTCTCCGGCCCGGCGGGCGAGCTGGCCCAGCGCATCGGCCCGCGCCTGCCGCTGACCCTGGGCCCGCTGGTGGCCGCCGCCGGTCTGGTGCTGCTGCACCGGGTCCACCCGGGCGGCTCGTACTGGGCCGACGTCTTCCCGGCCGTCGTCGTGCAGGGGCTGGGGCTCAGCCTGTTCGTGGCACCGCTGACCGCCACCGTGCTGGCGTCCCTGGAGACCCGGCGCGCGGGCGTGGCCAGCGGCGTCAACAACGCCGCCGCGCGCGTCGCCCAATTGGTCGCCGTGGCCGCGCTGCCGCTGGCCATCGGGCTGTCCACGGACGAGTACCGCTCGGCGGACGCGGTGGACACGGCGTTCGGCAAGGCGGTGCTGATCTGCGCCGCGCTGATGGCGCTGGGGGCCGTGATCGCCTGGTTCACGGTGCCGCGCGCGCTGGCGCAGCCCGGGGTGCGCGAGGAGATTCCGGCGCCCCAGCGCGCCCACCACTGCGCGGTCGACGCGCCACCACTCGAACCGGGTAATCACAACTAATCCGTCTGAGTGAAAGTGTCGTACCCATGCGGCGGTGCGCCGGGTGCGATTTCTTCACGCCTGGTGTCCGAATCCGGGAATTCTTCGAGCAAGTCTCACAAGTGGCGCGCGGGCCCCGCAGGGGTAACATTCACGACGTTTTAACTCGACAATGGGAACCAGCTGGGCCTAGGCTGCGAAGACCGCTGGCCGACAGCTCAGCCGCTGCATCGTCGCAGGTCATCGGGTTGCCAACGGGTCGGTGTGTCACATGTGTCCGTCTCGGACCGAAAGAGGGCCAACTCTGATCGAGTTGAGTTCTTCGTCATTTCGTCGGCAAAAGCCAGGGAATTGGGTACAATGACAAACGACTCCGTGGAATTCGAGCAGCGGCGGACCGGCGACGTGTGCGACGACGTGTGCACGGTGTGGCGGAGCCGGCTCACCGCCCTCCCCGTCCCCGCCCAGCACGAGGCACTGCTCGATCTGATAACCGGTCACGTCGCCGCCGTCACCGGTCAGGGCGGCGGACCGGCGGCCGTCGAGAAGCGCGCCCCCTGGCGCCGCCTCGGCGTCTACCGGCACATCGCCGACCGGCTGCGCGCCGAGCTGTCCGCGGCCACCGGAGTCCGGCTGCCCGCCACCCTCTTCTTCGACCAGCCCACGCCCGAGGCCGTCGCCGCCTACCTCCGCACCGAAGTGCTCGGCATCGACGGCCAGGCCGTCACCCCCGAGGCCCAGGGCCTCGGCGCCGACGACGCCCGCGACCCCATCGCCATCGTCGGCATGGCCTGCCGCCTGCCCGGCGGCGCCGACTCGCCCGAGGCCCTGTGGGAGCTGGTGCGCGAGGGCCGTGACGCCATCGGCGGCCTGCCCGAGGGCCGCGGCTGGGACCTCGACGCGCTCTACGACCCCGACCCCGAGCGGGTCGGCACCGCCTACACGCGGCACGGTGGGTTCCTGCCCGACATCGACCAGTTCGACCCCGGCTTCTTCGGTATCGGCCCCCGCGAGGCCACCGCGCTCGACCCGCAGCAGCGGCTGATGCTGGAGGTCTCCTGGGAGGCGCTGGAGCGCGCCGGTATCGACCCGCACTCGCTGCGCGGCAGCCGCACCGGCGTCTTCGCGGGCGTCTCCCTCCAGGACTACGGCCCCGCCTGGCACGAGGCGCCGCACGAGGCCCAGGGCCAGCTCCTCACCGGCAACGCGCTGGGCGTCGTCGCCGGCCGCATCGCCTACACGTACGGCTTCGAGGGGCCCGCGCTCACCGTCGACACCCAGTGCTCCTCGTCCCTGGTGGCCATGCACCTGGCCGGCCAGGCGCTGCGCTCCGGCGAGTGCGATCTCGCGCTGGCCGGCGGCGTCACCCTCATGTCGACCCCGGGCATGCTGCTGGAGTTCAGCCGCAAGCGCGGCCTGGCGCCGGACGGGCGGTGCAAGGCGTTCTCCGCCGACGCCGACGGCACCGGCTGGGCCGAGGGCGCGGGCGTCATCCTGCTGGAGCGGCTCTCCACCGCCCGCCGCCGCGGCCACCGCGTCTACGCCGTGCTGCGCGGCACCGCCATCAACCAGGACGGCGCCAGCAACGGCCTCACCGCCCCCAACGGGCCCTCCCAGCAGCGGCTGATCCGCCAGGCCCTGGCCAACGCCGGGCTCCGCCCCGCCGACGTGGACGCCGTCGAGGCCCACGGCACCGGCACCGCGCTCGGCGACCCCATCGAGGCCCAGGCCCTGATCGCCACCTACGGCCAGGACCGGCCCGCCGGCCGGCCGCTCTACCTCGGCTCGCTGAAGTCCAACATCGGCCATACCCAGGCCGCCGCCGGCGTCGCCGGGGTCATCAAGATGGTGCAGGCCATGCGGCACGGCGTCCTGCCCAGGACGCTCCACGTCACCGAGGCGTCCCCGCACGTCGACTGGTCCGCCGGGGACGTCGTCCTGCTCACCGAGGACACCCGCTGGGACCGCCAGGACGGCCGCCCGCGCCGCGCCGCCGTCTCCGCGTTCGGCGTGAGCGGCACCAACGCCCACGCCGTCATCGAGGAGCCGCCCGCCGAGGAGCCGCGCACCGAGCCCGCGCCGCTGCCCGTCGTGCTGACCGCCCGCACCGAGGGCGCGCTGCGCGCCCAGGCCGCCCGGCTCGGCGCCCACCTGGCCCGGCACCCCGACCTCGCCCCCCTCGACGCGGGCTTCTCGCTCGCCGGCCGCACCCGCTTCGAGCACCGCGCCGTCGCGGTCGTCAGCGGCCGGGCCGGCACCGGCATGGACAGCGAACGCGCGGACGGGCGCACCCAGTTGACCCGGGCCCTGGCCGCGCTGGCCGAGGGCAGGACCGCCCCCGGCCTGGTGCGCGGCGCGGTCCGGCCCACGATCGAACCCAGCAGGACCGCCTTCCTGTTCACCGGCCAGGGCAGCCAGCGCCCCGGCATGGGCCGCGAACTGCACGCCGCCTACCCCGAGTTCGCCCGAGCCCTCGACGAGATCTGCGCCCGCTTCGGCCCGCACCTCGAACGCCCGCTGCGCGACGTGATGTTCGCGCCCGCCGGCACCCCGGACGCCGCCGAGCTGGACCGCACCGCCTACACGCAGTGCGCGCTGTTCGCCTTCGAGACCGCGCTGTTCCGCCTCGTGGAGTCCTTGGGCGTCACCCCCGGCATCCTCATCGGCCACTCCATCGGCGAGCTGACCGCCGCCCACGTCGCCGGGGTGCTCTCCCTGGACGACGCCTGCGAACTGGTCGCCGCGCGCGGCCGGCTGATGCAGTCCTGCCGCCCCGGCGGCGCGATGACCGCGCTCCAGGCCACCGAGGCCGAGGCCCTCGACTCGCTCGGCGGGCTCGACGGCCAGGTCTCGATCGCCGCCGTCAACGGCCCGGCCGCCACCGTCATCGCCGGGGACGCCGCCGCCGTCGAACGGGTCGCCTCCGTGTGGGCCGCCCGCGGCCGGAAGACCAAGCGCCTCACCGTCAGCCACGCCTTCCACTCGCCGCACATGGACGACATGCTCGACGCGTTCCGCACGGTCGCCGAGCGCGTCACGTTCCGGCCGCAGAGCCTGCCGATCATCTCCAACCTCACCGGCCGGCCCGCCACCGACGCCGAACTGGCCTCGCCCGACTACTGGGCGCGCCACGTGCGCGAGCCCGTCCGTTTCCTCGACGGCATGCGCCGCCTGCACCACGAGGGCGCCACCGCCTGCCTCGAACTCGGCCCCGACGCCGTGCTCACCGCGCTGGCCCCCGCCTGCCTGCCCGAGGAGGCCGCCGCCGCGGCCGACGCCGGCGACCTGGTGCTCGCCGCGGCCTCCCGCGCCGGGCGCCCCGAACCCCTCACCCTGCTGGGCGCGCTGGCCGAGCTGAACGTGCGCGGCATCCCCGTCGACTGGCCCGCCGTCTACGAGGAGCGCGGCGCCACCCACGTCGAGCTGCCCACCTACGCCTTCCAGCGCAAGCGGTACTGGATCGACCAGGCGCCCGCCGACCGGGCCGCCGTCCCGGCCCCGCGCCGCCACGCCGCCCCCGACCCCGACCGCTGGCGGTACCGGACCGAGTGGCACCCCCTGCCGCCCGACCACACCGCCGCCGCGCTCGCCGCGGGCACCACCGCCACCCCCGCGCTCTCCGGCGTCTGGCCGCTGCTGACGCCGCCCGCCGGAGCCGACGCCGAGCTGGTCTCCCGCGTCTCCTGGATCGTCGAACGGCTCGGCGGCGAGGTCGTCCACCTGCCGCTGACCGCCGACGCCGCGCCCATCGACCGCGCCGGGCTCCGCGAGCTGCTGGAGAGCCGCGTCCTCGCCGAGGGCCGCGCCGTCGGCGGCGTCCTGTCGCTCCTCGCCCTCGACACCACCCCGCACCGCGAGCACCCGGCCCTCAACGACGGCCTCGCCCTCACCTGCGCCCTCGCCCAGGCCCTCGCCGACCTCGACCTGGCCGCGCCCCTGTGGTGCGCCACGCGCGGAGCGGTCGCCACCGGCGCCGCCGACCCGGTGACCGACCCCGCCCAGGCCATGGTCTGGGGCCTGGGCCGCGCCCTCGCCCTCGAACGCCCCGGCGGCTGGGGCGGCCTGGTGGACATCCCCGCCGAGCTGGACGACCAGACCCTCGCCTGGTTCGGCGCCGCCCTCACCGCGCCCGGCGGCGAGGACCAGCTCGCCGCCCGCGGCGCCGGGCTGCTCGTGCCGCGCCTGGTCGAGGCCGGGCCCGCGCCCGCGGGACCCGCCGGCCCCTGGCGCCCGCGCGGCACCGTCCTGATCACCGGCGGCACCGGCGCCCTCGGCGCGCAGGCCGCCCGCCGCCTCGCCCGCGACGGCGCGCGGCGGCTCGTGCTCACCAGCCGCCGCGGCCCGGCCGCGCCCGGCGCCGAGGAGCTGGTGGCGGAGCTGGCCGCGCTCGGCGCCCAGGCCACGGTCGAGGCGTGCGACATCGCGGACCCCGGACAGCTCACCGCGCTCCTCGTCGCGCTGGCGGACGGCGAGGAACCGTTGACCGCCGTCGTGCACGCGGCGGGCGTCAGCGGGCGGATCGCGCCGCTGAGCGACCTGGACCTGGGCGAGTTCGCCGAGGTGGTCGCGGGCAAGGTGGTCGGCGCCGCGCACCTCGACGCGCTGCTGGACAACCTGGGCGGCACCGAGCTGGAGGCGTTCGTCCTGCTCTCCTCGATCTCCGCGACGTGGGGCAGCGGCGGCCAGACCGCGTACAGCGCGGGCAACGCCTACCTCGACGCCCTCGCCTCGCACCGCCGCGCGCGGGGCCTGGCCGCCACCTCCGTCGCCTTCGGCCCCTGGGCCGAGGCCGGGATGGGCGCCGAGCCCGCGCTCCGCGACCACCTGGACCGGCGCGGCCTGCGCCCGCTGGCGCCGGGCGCCGCCGTCACCGCCCTGACCCGGGCCGTCGCCGCCGACGAGACCGCTGTCACCGTCGCGGACGTCGACTGGGACCGCTTCCTGCCGCTGCTCACCTCCGCCCGCCCCGGCCGCTTCTTCGACGCGCTGGGCCCGCGCCCCGGCCCGGGCCAGGGTCAGGACGCCGACGCGCCGGACGCCGGGCCCGCCCCGGGCGCCGTGGACTACGCGGCCCTGCCCGAGGCCGAGCGGGCCCGCGCGCTGCTCGACCTCGTCCGGTCCGAGGCCGCCGCCGTCCTCGGCCACGCCGCGCCCGAGGACGTCGACCCCGAGCGCCGCTTCCTGGAGCTGGGTTTCGACTCCCTCGCCTCCGTGGAGCTGCGCCGCCGCCTCGTCGCCGCGACCGGCCTGGCGCTGGCCACGCCCGTCGTCTTCGAGCACCCGACCGCCGCCGAGCTGGCCCGCCACCTCGGCACGCTGACCGCCGCCCGGCGCCCGGCCGCCGCCGCGGACCCGGCGGCGACCGGCGAGACCGCCGCCCCCGCCGGACCGGCCGGGGTCAGGGACCTGTACCGGCAGGCGTGCGCGATCGGCAAGTTCGCGGAGGGCATCGGCGTGCTCCAGGCCGCCGCCAAGCTCCGGCCCGTCTTCCACACCCCGGCCGAGTTCGGCAAGCCGGCCGAGCCGGTGAAGCTGGCCTCGGGACCGGCCGCGCCCACCCTCGTCTGCCTGCCGTCGATGGTGGCGCCCTCCGGCCCGCACAACTTCGCCCGCCTCGCCCTCCACCTGCACGGCCTGCGCGACGTCTACGCCCTGCCGCACCCCGGCTTCGGGGACGGCGAGCTGCTGCCCGCGACCGGCGATCTGGTGGTGGAGATGCACGCCGACGCCGTGGCCAGGGAGTTCGCCGGGCGGCCGGTGGCGCTCGCGGGGTACTCCTCGGGCGGCTGGCTGGCCCACGCCATCGCCGCCCGGCTGGAGGCGCGCGGGCTGGAGCCGGAGGGGGTCGTGCTGCTGGACACCTGGTTCCCGAAGGACGAGATCCCGGAGGAGCACATCCAGGGCCAGTTGCGCGGTATCGCGGTCAACGACCAGGCGTTCGCGCTGATGACCGAGGCCCAGGTGACGGCGCAGGGCGCGTATCTGGAGCTGTTCGAGGGCTGGCAGCCGGAGGCCGTGACCGCGCCCGTGGCGCTGGTGCGGGCGAGCGAACGGATGCCGCAGCAGTCGTCCCCCGACGAGACGGCCGGTGCGGGGCGGCGCTGGACGACCGCGTGGGAAATAGAGCACGAGACGCTGGACGCGGCCGGGAACCACCAGACGATGATGAACGAGTACGCCGAGACCACGGCGCAGGTCGTGCACGAGTGGCTGGCGGGCCTGGAGGACCGGTAGCGGGTGCCCTCCGCCCGGCGCGCGGGCGTCACCGGGCCGGGCGATAGTTGAGGAGTGACGTCGTCGGCCCTCCCTCAGCGGACGCGTGACGCCGCCGCCCGGCGCGCCGGCGTCGCCCCGCCGGGGCTGTGGTCGCGGGACTTCGCGCTGTTCTTCGCGGCCAGGACGGTCGCCAAGTTCGGCGACGCGATGCTCCCCGTCGCGCTGGCGGCCGGGCTGGTCCGGCACGGCGGCGGGGCGGGGGCCGTGGGCGCGTCGCTGGCGTCGTTCACGGCCTGCTTCGCGGGCTTCGTGCTCCTCGGCGGGGTCGTCGCGGACCGGTGCGACGCCCGGGTCCTGATGATCGGCGCCGACCTGGCCCGGGTGGGGCTGGAGTCCGTGGCGGCGGTGCTGTTCCTCACCGGCCACGTGGTGCTGTGGCAGGTGTGCGCGGTGAGCGCGGCCAACGGCGCGTGCGCGGCGCTGTTCCAGCCGGGCGTGGCCGGCACGGTGCCGCGCGTGGCGCGGGACGTGCAGGGGGCCAACGGCGCGGTCCGCACGTCCGAGTCCTGCATGACGATCCTCGGCCCGGCGGTGGCGGGCGTCCTGGTCGGCCTGACCGCCGCGTGGACGGTGTTCGCCGCGCACGCCGTGACGTACCTGGTGAGCGCGGTGTGCCTGTTCCTGCTGCGGCTGCCGCCACCGCCCGCCGTGCCCGCCGCGCCCGGCGCGCCGGGCACGTTCCGCGCGGACCTGGCCGAGGGCTGGCGGGAGATCCGGAAGCGGACGTGGCTGTGGCGGGCGAACGCGATCTGGATGGTGTTCGTGCTGGCGGTCTGGGGACCGGTGGTGCCGCTGGCCGCGGCGCAGGTGATCACGGCGCACGGCGAGCGGGCGTACGGCGCGGTCAGCTCGGCGCTGGGCGTCGGCATGGCCACGGGCGGCCTGCTGGCGATGCGCGCCCGCCCGC
>NZ_JBPQTQ010000184.1:0-8732 GCF_051386415.1 Streptomyces sp. URMC 129 | reverse complement strand
ACAGCGTCAACGGCGGAATCCTCGGTCCAGGTCGCGTCACACCCGACCAACGACGAATCTCCGACTCAGGACACTAGGGTCTGTCTTCCGGATCGTGGGGGCACCTCCCGGACGCCGGTCCGGGGGAGGATCAGGCCGCGGCGTCTGGCTCCCGGGCCCCCCGGGGGCCCGGGAGGTACCCCCATGCGCCGACAAGGCGCCGGATCGCAGCTCGTACGGTGGGGGCACCTCCCAGCCGCCAGGCTGGGGGACGTACTCGCGCGATCCGGCAACGCGGCCCGGGGACACCCCCCGGACGAAGTCCGGGGGAGGGATGCCCCCGGGCGGTCCGCCCGGGAGCCTTCGCACGTCGCGCCGCGCCGGGCGGGTCAGTAGACCGGCTTCTCCGGCTCGATCTGGTTGACCCAGCCGATGACGCCGCCGCCGACGTGCACGGCGTCGGCGAACCCGGCGTTCTTCAGCACCGCCAGCACCTCGGCCGACCGCACGCCCGTCTTGCAGTGCAGGACGATCCTGCGGTCCTGCGGCAGGTCGCCGAGCGCGGTCCCCATCAGGAACTCGTTCTTCGGGATCAGCCGCGCGCCCGGGATCGACACGATCTCGTACTCGTTGGGCTCCCGGACGTCGATGATGTCGATCTTCTCGTCGGCGTCGATCCACTCCTTGAGCTGGAGCGGCGTGATCGTCGAGTCCTTCGCCGCCGCCTGGGCCTCGTCCGACACGACGCCGCAGAACGCCTCGTAGTCGATCAGCTCGGTGACGGTCGGGTTCTGGCCGCAGACCGCGCAGTCGGGGTCCTTGCGGACCTTGACCTGCCGGTAGTTCATCTCCAGGGCGTCGTAGATCATCAGCCGGCCGACGAGCGGGTCGCCCGTGCCCGTCAGGACCTTGATCGCCTCGGTGACCTGGATCGACCCGATCGACGCGCAGAGCACGCCGAGCACGCCGCCCTCGGCGCACGACGGCACCATGCCGGGCGGCGGCGGCTCGGGGTACAGGCAGCGGTAGCACGGCCCGTACTCCGACCAGAACACCGACGCCTGGCCGTCGAACCGGTAGATCGAGCCCCACACGTACGGCTTGTTCAGCAGCACGCACGCGTCGTTGACCAGGTAGCGGGTGGCGAAGTTGTCCGTGCCGTCCACGATCAGGTCGTACTGCGCGAACAGCTCCATCACGTTGGACGAGTCCAGGCGCTCCTCGTGGACGTTGACCTGGACGTACGGGTTGATGCCCTGCACGGTCTCCTTGGCGGAGAGCGCCTTGGGCTTGCCGATGTCCGCCTGGCTGTGGATGATCTGGCGCTGCAGGTTCGACTCGTCGACCACGTCGAATTCGACGATGCCCAGCGTGCCGACCCCGGCCGCGGCCAGATACATGAGGGCGGGGGACCCCAGTCCGCCCGCGCCCACACAGAGGACCTTGGCGTTCTTCAGCCGCTTCTGCCCGGCCATCCCGACGTCGGGAATGATCAGGTGGCGGGAGTACCTGCGGACCTCGTCAACGGTGAGCTCGGGGGCCGGCTCTACCAGGGGTGGCAGCGACACGGTGACTCCGTAGGGTCATAGGGACAGTCGTTCCGGCTTCAACACTGCCATGCGCGGTCCCATTCCGAGACACCCGTTCCAGAGTCCGGGCAGTGCTCGCCACGCCCCCGGCCGCCGCCTCCGCCTGCGCCTGTGTCACATCCGGCAGGCCGCCTCCATCCAGATGTCGGCCAGCGACTCCTCCAGGCCGATCCTGGCCCGCCAGCCCAGCCGGTCCCGGGCGGTGCGCACGTCGGCCTGCTGCCAGGCGCCGCAGCCGTCCGGGTACGGCACCTGCGGCGCCAGGTGCCCGTGCGCCAGCGCCTCGCCGGCCGGCGGGTGCCGGGGCGCGGGCGGGCCCTCCAGCTCCAGGAGCGTGCCGCCGTAGCCGGAGATCCGCGCCAGCGCCGCCGCCGCGTCGCGCAGCCGCACGGCGTGGCCGGTGCCGATGTTGACCACGCCCTGGGCCGCCGAGAGCGTCGCCGCGTGCACCGCGCGCGCCACGTCCCTGACGTCCACGAAGTCGCGCTGCACGCCCAGGCCGCCGAGCTTCAGCTCGCTGTCGCCGTGCTGCATCGCGCGCCGCAGCGAGTCGGCGAGCCGCCCCAGCGGCGAACCGGCCGGGGTGCCGGGACCGGTGGGCGAGAAGACCCGCAGCACGATGGCGTCCAGACCGGAGCCGAGCACCAGCTCGGTGGCGGCCAGCTTGCTCACGCCGTACGGGCCGCCGGGCCGCGCCACCGCGTCCTCCGCGATCGACGAGCCGGTCTGCGACGGGCCGTACTCGGCGGCGCAGCCGATGTGCACCAGCCGGGCCCGGCAGCCGCTGCGCCGCATGGACTCGCACAGGGTGGCGGTGGCCACGGTGTTGTGCCGGGCCAGCTCGCTCGCCGTGCCGCGGATGGCCCCGGCGCAGTTGACGACGACGCCCGGGTGCACGGCGTCGAGAAAGCGGGTCAGCGCGCCGGGACTGCCGGTGGACAGGTCGAAACGGACGTCGGCGTCGTCACCGCGCCCGAGCGCGGTGAGCTGGACGGCGGGGTCGGCGAGCAGCCGGTCGGCGACGAACCGGCCCAGGTACCCGCCGGCGCCGAGAAGCAGCACTCTCATCGGAGGGCCTCCCGCACGGGCTGGGGGACGCCGGGCAGTTGTGGGGTCATCGGTTCCTTGCTCCTTGCTTGTCGCGTGGGTCGAGGGTCGGGGGAACGAAGGTCTGGGGACGGGCGGTCCGGTGCCGGACGGCGGCGCGGCACAGCAGCAGCCCGGCCGCGGCGGCGCCGCAGGCCAGCACCGGCACGGCGGCCAGCCCGTGCGCGCCCACCAGGGCCGCGACCGGACGGCCGAGCGCGCGGAGCCCGGGCAGCCACGAGCCGCTGACGAGCGCGACGGCCAGCAGTTCGGCGGCCCCCGCGGCGGCGACGGCGAGGGCGGCGGCGCGCCGCAGGCCCCGGCGGGCGGCGAGCAGGGCGCCCGTGAGCAGCACCCCCAGCGCGGCGGCGCCAGGGTGGCCGGACGCCCAGGCCAGCACGGGGATCAGCCCGGCCACGGGCAGGGTGGCCCGGCGGCGGGCCGGGAGGGCGGCGAGCACGGCGGGCGCGAGCGCGAGCACGGCGGGCAGGACGCCGACGGCGCGGTCGGCCCGGGGCTCCGGCACCAGCTCGGCGAGCACCACGTCCCCCACGAGCGCGTACGCGAGCAGCGTCCCCCCGCACAGCCCGGCGAGGACGGCTCCGGGGGCCCACCGCGCACCTCCGGCGACCGCCGCCCCGCCCGCCGGTGCCGGTTCCGGGAACGGTTCCGTCCCCGCGCCGGTGCCGCCGCTCATACCGGCTCACCCCGTCCGGCCGGAACGGCGGCGACGGCGGCGGCGACCGCACCGGCCGGTATCGGCTCCTGCTCCCGGGCGCCGTGAACGGCCCGCGCGGCGCGGCCGGAGTGCCCCGGCAGCTCGCGGTAGATCTCGCGGAAGACCGCGACGTTCCGCTCGACCGCGAACAGCTCCAGCGCGCGGGCCCGCGCGCTCGCGCCGAGCCGCGCCCGGCGGGCCGGGTCGCGCAGCAGCGTCAGGCACGCCTCGGCCAGCGCCCCGGCGTCGCGCGGCGGAACGACCAGCCCCGCGCCGCCGGTGATCTCCCGCACCGCGCCCGCGTCGGCCGAGACCGTGGCGCGCGCGTGGAGCATCGCCCCCACCAGCGGCACCGGGAAACCCGCGGCCGTGCCCGGCCGCACCACGATGCCGTCCCGGCCGCCGGAGGCGAGGGCGTCGGCCGGTCCGGTGGCGTCCGCGAAGACCACCGTCCCCGGCTCGCCGGGGAACAGCCGCGCGGCCAGCGCCCGGCACCGCGCGAGGCAGGCGGCGTCGCCGTGCGGCAGGGCGGCGATCCGCAGCCGGGCCGCCGGCTCGGCCGCCCGGACCCGGTGGAACGCGTGCAGCAGCGCGGTGAGCCCCGCGCCCGGCTCCGCCCGCCCGGCCCACACCAGCGCGGGCGGCGCCCCGCCGTCGGCGGCGGCGTGCGCGACGGCCCGGGCGGGTCGGCGCGGCGCGGCCGTGGCACCCCCCGGGGTGACGAACGCGGCCCTGGCGTACGCCTCGCGGGCCAGCCGCACCTGGAACGCGGAGAGCAGGGCCCGCACGGCGGCACCCCGCGCCGACGGCGCGACGGCGTGCGCGGCGGCCACCGCCCAGTCCGCCCGGTGGCGCTCGGCCAGGCGGGCGTCGTCCTCGGTGATCAGCAGCGGCGTGCCGTGGAAGTGCCGGGCGAGCAGGCCGGGCAGCGCGGCGGGACCGGCGCCCACCGCGTGGCAGAGCGCGGCCGACGCGGGCCCGTCGGGGCCGTACCAGTCGAGGGACAGCGGGCGCAGCGCCCGCTCCAGCCGCCCGGCGACGGCCAGCAGGTCGGGAAGCCGCGCGGCGCGGACCGCGCGCGGGGCGCCGGGGGCGCGGCAGGCGGCCTCCAGCACGCGCACCGCCTGTTCGGAGCAGAGCCACGCGCCCAGCCCGCCGTGCTCGGCGGCGAGGGCGGCGAGCCCGTAGAGCCCGTGGGCGAACCGGTCCGCCCCCGGTCTGCTCCCCTCCACGCCGAGCGGCGGCTGCCCGGAGCCGGGGCACAGGGCGGCGGTCAGCTCCGCGAAGCACTCGCCGAAGCGGCGGCCCAGCGCGGGCGCCACGGCGCCGCCGCCCGCCGGCGGTCCCCACAGGGGAGCGGTGTGCACGCGCCGCACGGCGGGCGGCAGCGGGCGGCGGGGACCTTCCGCCTGCTGCCGGCTCCGGCTCAGGGCGTGGATGTCGAAGCGGAGGCCGAGGTCGTGGCCGGCCAGACCGTGCAGCAGCCGGTCGCACCACGCCACTGATTCGCCCTGCGCGTACGGGTAACCGCCCTCGGTGAGCAATGCGACGCGCACTCACGCACCCCCTGTCTCCGTGTCCGTGACGGCAAGACGTTATGTCTACATGTGCCTGCCGCGACGGACGGTTGTCCGCCACACCACCGGAAGGGGTGAAGAATCGTGTCTTTTCGCAGAGTTCAGTCGTTAACGCGCCGGACCCGGTGCGGTGCGCGGCGGGTCCCCGGGGCGCGGCTCAGTCGCCCGGGTGCGGCCACGGATTGGGCCGGCAGGTCACGCCGTCCGAGTCCAGGAACTTGGTCTGCTGCATCATCACCGGCGCGGGCTCGCCCTCGCCGGGGCACAGCACGTGCCCGTAGCCGAGCCGGTGGCCCACCTCGTGGTTGATGAGCATCTGGCGGTAGCCGCCGATGTCGTCGCCGTACGTCTCCGAGCCCTGGGCCCAGCGCCAGGCGTTGATCATCACGCGCTCGGTGCTGGAGGAGTTGCAGGAGACGTTGTCCTCGGTGACGTCGAGGCCGGACCGGGCGCACCAGTCGGCCGTCGTGCCGGGGCTGGCCAGGGTGATCACGAAGTCGTGGTCGCCCGCCGAGACGCGGGCGAAGGAGCGCTCGCCGTTGTTGCCCCAGCCGCGCTCGTCGCTGAGGGTGCGGTGGACGACCTCCGCGAAGAACTCGGGATCGAGGCCGAGCCCCTCCTCCACGTCCACCCGGTACCGCAGCACCGTGGCCGCGTCCGGATCCGCCGCCGGGTCGCTGCCGCCGACCGGGACCAGTTCTCCCGAGCCGGTCAGCTCCGGATCGAGCTCGAACATTGTGCTCATCAGCTCGTCGTACGTGGGCTCGGCCTCCTCGCCGTCCGAGGGAGCCGCCTGCCGCGGCTCGGCCTCCTGCCCGGCCTCGCGGTGCCCCTCACCGGCCCCGGCCTCCACCGAGGGCCGCGCGGCGTCGGTCACGTCGCCGCTCGCCGCGTCGGGCCCGGCCATCCGCACCGCCATCACGGCGGCGAGCGCCGTGACCACCGCGGCGGCGGCCACTCCCGTCAGCTTCCGGCCCCGGCCCCGCTTCCGTTCGGCGCGGTGGCGCGGGCCCGGCCGCCTATCCCCGGGCCCCGGCCGGCGGACCGGCGCCCGGCCGCGCTCTGTGACCGTCGGCGGAACCTCCCCCGCGAGCGGGAGATCGCTCCACCCGGGATGCCGCTGTGCGGGGACTCGGCCGCCGCGGAAGTCGGCGTCGTCGAAGGCATCGATGTACTCCTGACGAGGACCTGGGAACGGTGCGGCCGGCCGAGCCGCTTCGGGCGGCGGTATCGCGGGATCACGGTTGTCCATCCGGCCGGCCTACCCGCCCTCGGCCGCGGCCGACGCGGCGAGGAACTCCCGGAAGGCCCGTGCCACCTCGGCCGGGTACTCCATCATCGCCACGTGCCCGGCCTCGGGCATGACCACCAGCCGCGAGGACGGGAACGCCCGGCTCGCCCGCTTCGCCATCCTGAACGACACCAGCCGGTCCCGCACCCCGTAGACCAGCAGGGTCGGCGCGAGCACCCGCTGCGCCTGCCGCCACAGCGAGTGCTGCCCGGTGAGCGTGTAGGCGTTGACGATGCCGCGCGCCGTCCGGCTGAGCGAGTCCCAGAAGTACGGCAGCGCCTGCCGCCGCTCCAGCTCCGCCTCGGCCGCGGCGAACTCCTCCAGCGTGATCCGGGCCGGGTCGCCGTAGCACAGGCGCAGCACCTGGCGGGCGCGGTGGGCGGCCGGCAGGTCGCGGGTCATCCGGCGCATCAGCCGGGGCATCCCCGGCACGCCGAGCAGGCCCGTGGGCAGCGCGGTGCGCTGCGGCGGCAGCTCGGGCAGCGCGGGCGAGATGAGGGTGACGGTGCGCACCAGGTCGGGCCGCAGCGCGGCGACCCGGGTCACGGCGGCGCCGCCGAGCGAGTTGCCGAAGAGGTGGACGGCGCCCCGGCCGCTCGCCTCCAGGCACCGGATGACGGCTCTGGCGTGCCCGTACACGGAGTAGTCCCCGTTGTCGGGCGGCGGCGAGGCGCCGAAGCCGGGCAGGTCCACGGCTTCGCACTCGACGTCGCCGGACAGCAGCTCCATGAGCGCCGACCAGTTCCGCGACGAGCCGCCGAGGCCGTGGACGAAGAGGGCCGGTTCGAGACCGTCGCACGCCGCGGCCCGGCGGCGCACCGCCAGCGTCATCCCGGGCAGCGCGACGGTCCGCAACGTCTCTCCGTCGCGAACCCCCGGCCAGCCCTCCGCGGCGGCGAGCGCGGCCTGGGTCCGCAGCTCCTCGGTGGTTGGCATGGCGCAATATTACGAGCCCGTCACGCCGGTGACACGCACCTGTCCGCGTCCGGCGGCGATTCGTGAGTTCGCCTCCGCCCCGCCACCCCCCTAGGCTTGGGTGTCCCCACCTGTCCTTCGGGAGGTCGAAGCCATGACCCTGGATCCGAAAGAGCCCGAGTCGTTCGACGAGTTCCTCGACGAGGAGCAGGAGGAGGAGCTGTTCGGCGAGGAGCTCGGCGACGAGGCGCCCGAGGCGGACGCGGCCGAGCAGCGCCAGGAGCTGCTGCGCCTGCACGACACCCCGCTGACCGGGCCGGGCCCGGCCGAGGCCGACCCGGCCGACGCGGCCGAGCAGGCCCGCGTCGTGGACCCCGGTGACGACGAGTACCGGTGACACACGACTGTCCACGGAGTGAAAACCTCTGCCCGCGCAGCCCTGCGGGCGACTACTCGAAAGTAGGATGACAGGCGGCGTTCGATCGGATGCCTTTTTTCGCGCAGACCACGACCACCGGGAGGCGGCGTGACAGCCACTGAGCACACGGAGGCGCGCCCACGCGGCACGCGCCTGCCGCGGCGGGCCAGACGGAACCAACTCCTGGGCGCGGCGCAGGAGGTGTTCGTCGCTCAGGGGTACCACGCGGCGGCCATGGACGACATCGCGGACCGCGCCGGGGTCAGCAAGCCGGTGCTCTACCAGCACTTCCCGGGCAAGCTGGAGCTGTATCTCGCGCTGCTGGACCAGCACTGCGACGCCCTGGTACAGGCCGTCCGCGAGGCCCTCGCCTCCACCAGCGACAACAAGCAGCGGATCGCGGCCACCATGGACGCCTACTTCTCGTACGTCGAGCACGAGGGCGGCGCGTTCCGGCTGGTCTTCGAGTCCGACCTGACCAACGAGCCGGCCGTGCGCGAGCGCGTCGACCAGGTGTCGCTGGACTGCGCCAAGCTGGTCTGCCCGCTGATCGCGGAGGACGCCGACCTGCCCGAGGACCAGTCGATGCTGCTGGCCGTCAGCCTGTGCGGGATGGCCCAGATCACCGCCCGGCACTGGCTGCGCTCGGGGCAGAAGATGCCCCGGGACATCGCCAGTTCGCTGACGGCCTCGCTGGCGTGGCGCGGCATCGCCGGCTTCCCGATGCAGCACTGAACTGTTCGCTCTGGGCGTGGCCGCCCGTCGCCGGGCAGGGGAAACACGCGGATAACCTGTGCTCAGTACGGCGCGGACCATCGCGCACGTCACGGACCAGCGGAGGGACAAGCCGTGGAGATCAAGATCGGCGTTCAGCACACGCCGCGCGAGATCGTTCTCGAGAGCGGGCAGTCTGCCGAGGAGGTGGAGAGCTCGGTCGCCGAGGCACTCTCCGGCACCGGCAAGCTGCTCACCCTGGTCGACGAGCACGGCCGCAAGGTCCTGGTCCCCGCGGACCGGGTCGCGTACGTGGAGATCGGCCAGCCGACTCCGCGCCGGGTGGGCTTCGGGGCCCTGTAGGCAGCGCCCCCACGACATCGGGACGGCGGCTACAGCGGCGGGACCTGGCTGAAGCTGGCCGCGCTCACCGTGGTCGCGCAGC
>NZ_JBPQTQ010000183.1:0-8820 GCF_051386415.1 Streptomyces sp. URMC 129 | reverse complement strand
GCATCACACGTGCTGGGCTGTGTAGATACAGGAATACCAGGCCAGTGCCCCCTGTTGGGGCAGTGGCCGCACGGGGCGGCCCCGGACTGCCAGGGGCCAGGAGCAAGCACACCCAACGCGGGCCGGGGGGCGGGCACTCCCTGATCCCCCGTCAGCTCCCCCTGTCAGGCGGGCCCGAACTGAACCCCCCGCACATCTTGGACAGAACACCCGGTGCGGCTGCCGGTGTGGTAGGGTGGCATGCATCACCGTTCCCCCTCAGCACGCAGCATCATGCGTGATGCATCTGTGTAGCTTCGGGAACTTTGAGCGGCCCCCTGGTCACACGGCGGGAGACCTCCGCCTTTCTCATCTCTTTTGAATTCCCGTCAGGAGGAAAGAAATGGCGGAACCGATGAAGCGCCGGGATCATCAGATTGAGGCCACCGAGGCGGCAGCGCGCGCTCTGGATATCCCGCCGGGAAAGCATATCCCGGCCGGGGGATTGCGGGCCACGGTGGTGATGCCGTGCGGGTCGGGAAAGACGCTGGTGGCCGCTGATACGGCGCGGCGGGTGGCGCGGAATGGGCGGGTCCTGGTTCTGGTGCCCACGCTGGATCTGCTGACGCAGACGGTATTGGCGTGGCAGGCGGCCGGGCACAAGGGGCCGGCGGTCGCGGTGTGTTCGCTCACCGACGATCCGGCGTTGTGGGCGGCGAAGGTGCGGGTGACCACGAGCGCGCCGCAACTGGCGCTGTGGCACGGCTCCGGCGCGGTGACCGTCTACGCCACGTACTCGTCGCTGCCGGTGCTCACGGCGGCGTTCGAGGGCTCCTACGGCCTTGCCATGGCGCCGTTCGACCTGATGGTGGTGGACGAGGCACACAGGACTTCCGGGTCGCAGGGGAAGGCGTGGGCGGATGTGCACGACAACGGGTTGCTGCCGTCGCTGCGGAGGCTGTACCTGACGGCGACACCGCGGATCTGGCAGGAACGTCCCGCGCCGGCCGACGTCGCCGCGCGGCTGCGGGACCCGCTGCCCGAGGAGTTGGCCGCCAGCATGGACGACGAGTCGATCTTCGGGCCGGTCGTCTACCGAATGACGCTGGCGCAAGGTGTGGCCCGCGGGCTCCTGGCGCGGTATCAGATCATCGTGGTCGAGCTGGCCGACCCGCAGTTGCCTCCCGACCGCCTGTACGGCCCGGAGCGGCGCGAGGAGGAGATCCGCGGCCTGCGCCTGGGAGCGTTGCAGGCGGCGATGCTGAAGACGGCGCAGGAGCACGACCTGCGCACGATGATCACCTTCCATCACCGCACGGTCGAGGCCGAGGCGTTCGCGGCCGGGCTGCCGGCGGTCGCCAAACAGCTCCACCAGGCCGACCCGGAGCGGTACCCGGCGCGGGTGTGGGCCGGGTGGCTGAAGGGCGATCACGACTCCGGCCACCGCCGCGAAGTCCTGGGGGAATTCGCCACCCGGGCCGGACTTGCCATTCTCTGTAATTGCAAGGTCCTCGGGGAAGGCGTCGATATCCGGGCGGTGGACTCGGTTGCCTTTCTGGACCCGAAAGGGTCACCCGTGGATATCGTCCAGGCCATCGGCCGCGCGCTGCGGCAGAAGCCGGGCGAGGGAAAGCTGGCTTCCCTGATCGTGCCCGTCTTTCTCGCACCGGGTGAGCAGCCGCAGGACATGTTCACCTCCGCCTCCTACAAGCCGCTCACCAAGGTGCTCCAGGGCCTGCGTGCGCACGATGAGCAGGCCGTGGAATTGCTCGCCATTCCGCAGACGAATGCTCCCGATACGCTGAGCACCACGATCGGGCCGCCGCCGGAAGACGGCGAGGACGAGAGCCGGTTGCTGCTGCGGTTCTCCTCGCGCCGGGACCCGGCGCAGGTCGCCGAGTGGATCTCCTACAACGTCATCGACACCGAACGCCAGGACTGGGAACGCGGGTTCGCCGCCCTGCGCGCCTACGCCAAGCGCACCGGCCACGCCCGCGTTCCCTTCTCCCACCGGGAAGGCCCCTACCCGCTGGGACAGTGGACGGCCGACCAGCGCAAGACCTACGCCGCCGGGACGATGAACGGCCAGCGCGCCCGCCGCCTGGAGAAGCTGGGCATGGTGTGGGACGAACGAGAGCTGGCCTGGGAGGAGACGCTGGCCGTGCTCCGGGCCTACTACAACGAGTACGGCACCCTCGCGGCGCCGCGCTCCGCCACCATCCTGGACCGGCCCGTCGGCATGATGCTCGCCAACCTC
Source organism: Streptomyces sp. URMC 129 (assembly GCF_051386415.1). Taxonomy (NCBI): domain Bacteria; kingdom Bacillati; phylum Actinomycetota; class Actinomycetes; order Kitasatosporales; family Streptomycetaceae; genus Streptomyces; species Streptomyces sp. URMC 129. The sequence goes on along the minus strand of NZ_JBPQTQ010000183.1, from coordinate 6,584 downwards.
CGCCGGGACAGCGGACTCGGCAAGGACCCGGAGCGCGCCGCCAAACGCGCGGAACAGCTCGCCGCCATCGACCCGTACTGGAACCCGCCCTGGCCGATCGAGTGGCAGCGCAACTACGCCGGCGTCCAGCAGTGCATCGACGGCGGCGCCGAGCCGGAGGACATCCTGCCCGGCGTCACTTTCGCGGGAGTCGACGTCGGGGTGTGGCTGAAGCGGCAGAGGCAGACCTGGAAGCACCTGTCCGACGGACAGCGCGAACTCCTCGAGAGCCTGGGCATCACCCCGCTCCAGACGCCCACAACGGCCCCCGCCCAGGCCGCCACGAGGAGCACGGGCGCCGTGCCCGTACCGGCCACCAGGAAGCCCCCGGCGGGCCGCAGCGGGTCATTCGAGCGGGGACTCGCCGCCGCCCGCCAATACCTCACCCGCGAAGGCCACCTCACCGTCCCCCGCAACCACGTCGAACACCTCCTCCTCGAGACCGACCCAGCCGGCCCGGATGCCGGCGGCGAGGACCAGGAACAGCAGACCATCGCCGTACGGCTGGGCGTCTGGCGCAGCAACATGCGCAGTCGACGCGACAAACTCACCCCCCAGCAGCAAGCCGCACTCAACGAACTCGGCATCTGACCGTTGTCGGGCGGGCAGGCTGCAGGTCCGGGTACGAGAGCTGAGGGCGGAGATCGGTGAAGTGCCTGCGGTGGGCCCCAGCCACCCGGTGGAATACGGGGTCATGAACCGTTCCCGCTTACCGTTCCTGCGCCGTCCTGCCCGTCGTGCCCGCGCTGCGGCTACCGCCCGCATCCGCCGCCGGGCCGCCGCCTTATCCGGGCGGCCGGACCGGCTGCGCCGGATCGAAGTCCTCGGCGCGCTCCTGGCCTCCGTCGTCGCGGCCGTCGTCGCGGCCGGGTCCCTGGTCTACACCCAGCGGTCCAACGAGCAGGTCCGCGAAGAACTCGCCATCAACCGCGACCAGCTCGACCTCAGCCGCGACGAACTGGCCGCCACCCGGGAAGGGCAGATCACCGACCGGTACACCGCCGCCGTCGTCAACCTCGGCGACGACGCCATCGACGTACGCCTGGGCGGCATCTACGCCCTCCAGCGCATCATGACCGACTCCACCCGAGACCACCCCAGCATCCTCAACGTCCTGTCCACCTACATCCGCAACCACGCCACCGCACCACCCGGCACCGGCCAGGACACTACGCGGCCCGACGTGCAAGCCGCGCCGTCCGATGTCCTGGCCGCTCTCACCGTCCTGGCCACCCGCGACCCCGCCCACGACCAGCGGGCCGCCATCGACGTCAGCGACAGCTACCTCGCTCAGGCCAACATCGGAGCCGAGCTCGACAACACCGGCGAACCCATCCCCGACACCCGCTCTCATCTCAGCAACGCCAACCTGTCCCACACCGTCTGGACCGGCGCGAACCTCGTTGGCGCCGACCTCACCAACGCGAACCTGCACGAGGCCGACCTCACCGGCGCCCTCCTAATTGAGGCGGACCTCACCGGCGCCGACCTGGCCTTCACGAACCTCACCGACGCTTCCCTGTCCCGCGCGAACCTCACCAACCTGTGGCTGCTGGAGGCGGACCTCACCGGCGTGACCCTGGACGGCGCGGACCTGCGCGGGGCAACTGTGGGCAAGGATCAGCTGCTCGCCGCCCGCCTCACCCCCGAAACGCGGCTTCCCGCCGACCTGGCCAACGACCCCGACATCCAGGAACACATAGCCGAACTGGGCTATCCGGCCAACCTCACCCTGCCAGGGTCATAGGCCATAAGGCGCCCGCACAACGCCACCAACGGGGCCCGGGAGCGCGGCTGCTGTTCGGCCTGCGGAGAGCTGGGACCACCCGGTGGGCCGAAAGACGCCCGGGGACGGGTGCCCCGCGGCATAGTGCGGGGGTGACCGTGAACCGGACTGTGAGATTCGGGCACGGTGACACTGGCCGGTCCGGGCTCGCGTCACCGGGGGAACCGGAACGCTGTCACCAGGATCGGCCCATCCACGGCGCCCTGATCAACACAATCCGCCTGCCCACTGGTAACACCTCAAGCCGAACACCGCAGTGACACCCACGCCGAACCTCACAGGGGCGATGAACGGCCAGCGCGCCCGCCGACTCGAACGCCTCGGCATGGTCTGGGACGCACGCGAACTCGCCTGGGAGGAGACCCTCGACGTGCTGCGCGCCTACTACCAGGAGTACGAGACCCTGGCCGCGCCGAGGTCGGCGACGATCCTCGACCGGTCCGTCGGCATGATGCTGGCCAACCTCCGCCGGGACGGCGGGCCCGGCAAGGACCCGGAACGCGCCCGGAAGCGTGCGGAGCAGCCGGCGGCGATCGACCCGTACTGGAACCCGGCCTGGCCGCTGGAGTGGCAGCGGAACTTCGCCAGCGTCCAGGCCTGCGTCGACGGTGGCGCGGACGCGGAGGACATCCTCCCGGGGGTGACCTTCGGAGGCGTTGATGTCGGGACGTGGCTGCGACGGCAGAGGCAGACCTGGAAGCGCCTGTCCGACGGACAGCGCGAACTCCTCGAGGGCTTGGGCGTCACCCCGCTCCGGGCGCCCTCAGCGGCCCCCGCAGAGGCTGCCACGGGGAACGCGGGCACCGCGCCCGTACCGGCCGCCAGGAAGCCCCCGGCGGGCCGCAACGGGACGTTCGAGCGGGGCCTGGCCGCCGCCCGCCAGTACCTCGCACGCGAAGGACACCTGACCGTCCCCCGCTCCCACGTCGAACACCTCGTCCCCGAGGCCGCCGGCCCGGGGGCCGACAGCGGGGACCAGGAGCAGGAGACCGTCGCCGTACGGCTGGGCGTCTGGCGCAGCAACATGCGCGCCCGCCGCGACAAACTCACCCCCGAACAGCAGGCGGCCCTCGACGAGATCGGCATCTGACCGTTGTCGGGCGCCTCGGCCATGGTCGCGATTATGGAACCGGGCCGGGGCGGCCGGGAATGTGAGGTTCGGGAACGGTGACACCGGCCGATCCGGGCTCATGTCACCGGAGAATCCGGAGCGCCGTCACCAGCGATCGCTCACTGCGGCACCCTGACCAGCGCGATCAGGCCGCCCACTGGTGACACCCCAAGCCGGACCTCCCCGGTGACACCGCCCCCGAACCTCACACCATCTGTTCCAACGCGGAGGATGCATCCTGGACCAAACGTCGTATCTGCCGCGTATAAGCACGCAGGACATCTCTGAACGCCCCCTGGTTCTCAGGGCTTCCAGTCTCGGCCAGCGCGGCCAGGGCGGTGGTGAGCCGGGCCGACATGACCTCAAGCTCCGCAGCCGAGGCCGTCACCGACGAAGGGCCCTTCCAGATCGATGACCCTCACCGCCCGGCGCAGGTGTTGGTGGCGGTCGCGGTGAGCTTCGAGGACAGGGCCAAGTTCCTCAGAATCAGTACCTAACTGAAGTCGGAGTGGGCCGTCGACCATCACGAGCCCGTCAGCGACCCTCGTGAGCCCGTCAGCGACGGTCTGAGCTTGTTCGATGAGAGTCAAATAGGCAGCCCGTCTGGTCTGCCGGGCAGCTTCTCGGCGCTGCGCAACGGTGGATGCCTCGACCTGAATACGCGCAGCATGCGCGTTGCCCCTGCTGGTCAGCCAACTCGCCAGCGAGCTGGCGACGATAGCCGTGACACCAGTGAGGCCGGCGACGAACAACGAGTTGTCAGGCACACCAACCAGTGTCTCCCGTCGCCACAAGCCCCGGTGGGTGAGGTTCAGACACAGGCTCCTACGAGCGGCACCGGCTGTGGTCGGCTGACGGCACCTGGGAACGCCTGCTCCGGCAGGCACAGGCTGCCGCCGATGCCGCCGGTGAGATCGACTGGGACATCTCGGTGGACTCCACCATCGTGCGGGCCCACCAGCACGCCGCCGGTTCCCGCACGGCGCCACCGCCGGCCGTCGGCGGTTCAAAGGGGGCGTCGGCGGCGGAACACCAGAGCGGGACTGCGTGGCAGAGCCTGTGCGTCCGGCTGGCGGAGATGGTCCAGGAGGTGAGGGACTCGGCCGCTCACGCGGCGGGTTCACCACCAAGGTCCACCTGAGCGCGGACGGCCGTTGCCAGCCGCTGTCTTTGGTGGTCACACCTGGCCAGCGGGCGGACACCACGCAGTTCGTGCCGGTGCTGGAGAAGATCCGGGTCCCCCGCACCGGGCCGGGCAGGCCGCGCAAGCGTCCCGACAGCGTGGCCGCCGACAAGGCATACAGCAACCGGCCCTGCCGTGAGCACCTGCGCCGACGCGGGATCCGGCATGTGATTCCGGAGAAGGCCGACTCGCGGGCCGCCCGCCTGCGCAAAGGCTCACGCGGCGGGCGGCCTCCGGGCTTCGACAAAGAGCGGTACAAGAAGCGCAATGTCGTGGAACGGGCGATCAACAAGCTGAAGCAGTCCCGAGCCGTCGCAACTCGCTATGACAAACGCGGCCACATCTTCCTCGGCACCGTCACCGTCGCAGCAACCATCATCTGGCTCCGCTCATGATCGCCCGGACAGGGCCTAGCCGAACAACCCACTGTCGATCTTGTTGTTCCAGTTGCCGTCACAGCCGATTCGGTCGATACTGCCTAGGTCCGTCAGCCTGTCGCCAGGGTCTACGCGAAGGTAGATCGGGCAGGAGTCGTCCCTCAGGTAGGCTGTAGCCCCCGTGCGGTTCCACACGCTGTTCGTACGGTTCACGGAAGCGCTGGTCAGTCTCCAATCGTTGGGGGCCGCAATGGCAGCGAGGCGCAGACCGCCTGCCTCTCGGTTGTCCCAGAGGCAGAGACGACCCTCGGGGCATTCACTCCATGCGTTCACCCCGATGCTGGTTCCGGGAGCCCCCGGGTGTTGAACTGCTGCTGCCTGCGAGGCGGCCTTGGGGTAGGCGTCGGCCATGGCGGGCGCAGCGCCCGCCACGAGAGTCCCCAGGAATGCCCCGGCCATGAGGATACGCCGCACGCGCTTCACGTTTTCTCCCCGAGCTGGGTGGAATTGGAATTGTCCGGTGTGCTTTCCGTCCACTAACGGCTGCCACGCGCTTGGATTTTTTCGTCATCCCCAGAGCGCTGAGTCGGTGGGCTGCTGTTCAGCGTCAGGATGCCGCAGCTTGGCTTCTGTCGTCTTTGACGTAGCGTGCACAGTTGCTTGACACAGCGTCTGCTGCCGGGCAGGGAGCGGGCGAGGGCCTGGGCGTGCTCGCGCAGCGGGGGCGTCCTGCCGGTCCCGCGCGGGACGTGATGTGGTTGAGAAGGCCGGCCACGGCGCGGTCGCAGTCGCCGGCCCCGGGTGGTGAGGAGCCGGCCGGCGGCCGGGGTGGACGGTTCCCGGGTTCCGGCAGCGTCGGGGTCCCGGGCGGGTTCGCTGCTCGGGCTCTTCCTCATCGAGGCGAGCGGTGGTGAACAGCGACGGCCGGAGGCGCTGACCGGCGCGCCACCGTCAGGCTGGTGAGCCGGCCATCGGATGCCCGGTCAGGCGTCGGGGGACGGGTGTCGTTCGCCCCAGGTGAGCATGGCGTACAGGACGCTGCTGAGGCTCTCCCCCTCGTCCGTGAGGCGGTAGACGACCCGGGGCGGGACCTCCGCGTAGACGGTGCGGGTGAGGATCCGCTGGCTCTCCAGGACGCGCAGGCGGTCGGTGAGGGTCTTCGCGCTGGGGGTGCCAAGGGCGGTGCGGAGTTCCCCGAAGCGTTTGGGTCCGGAGAGCAGTTCGCGGACGATCAGCGTCGTCCATTTGCCGTCGAGGACCTTCAGGGTGCGCTCGATGCCGCAGCCCCTCGGCGGCGCCTGGCTCAGCCGGGGCGCATGGTCCAGGGCTTCAGGCCCATTGGTTTCCATGGGAGAACTATAGATCTTTCTGGGTACTGCTTCCCTTGGGGAACTATCGTCGCGGCCATGAAGAGATCCACTGTCGTCGTTCATGGAGCGACGGGCGTCCAGGGCGCCTCCGTCGCCCGGCACCTCCTCGCCGCGGGCCACCGGGTACGCGCCACCGTCCGTGACCTCTCCGCGCCCGGGCTGCCCCGGGGTGCCGAACCGGTCCTCGCGGACCTCTCCGTCCCCGGCACGCTGGAGGACGCCCAGATATCGCGGGCGGTGTTCACCACCGGCGGGGTCGTGGCCACGGAGCCCGTCGGGGTGCCGTTCGTGGACGCCCGGGCGCTGCTGACGGCACAGTTGCCGGCGGCTGTCGCGACCGCGACGGTGATCGCGCCCGCGCGCACTTATATGGAGAACCTGGCGGCGCCCTGGTCGGCCCCCGGGTGCGCGCCGGGGAGGTCGCCTATCCCCTGCCCGCGGACCTCCCGCTCCCCTGGGTCGCGCTGGACGACCTGGCCGCCGCCGTCGCCGGCATCGTCACCGCACCGGCGCCGCCCGCCTTGCGGATCGTGGCCGGTCCCCAGGCCCTGACCGGCGAGGAGGTGGCCGCCGGACTCGGCGCGGTGCTGGGCCGCGAGGTGCGGTGGAACGCCGTCGCCCCCGCCGAGTACGAACAGATGCTGGCCCCGCACCTGGGCCCCGAGGCCGCCGCCAGCATCGCCGCCGCGTACGCCCCGCCCCCGCCCGGCAGCAGACG